>NZ_JAQDKY010000003.1:0-171608 GCF_027662325.1 Blautia faecis
TGACCAACACATTAAATAGCAAAAACGCCAGCCTGCAGATTTTCCCCTGCAGGCTGACGCCGAAATTTCTTATATGTAATTTATGCCAGTAAAGTCTTACCAATAAAGTAAACCAAAACCAGCGCACCAAGTACGATTCTGTACCATCCAAATGCCTTGAAATCATGTTTCTTGATATAGCCCATCAGGAACTTGATTGCCAGGATGGAAACTACAAACGCTACCACCATACCGATCACCAGGATCAGCACCTCTGTACCGGTAAATCCAAAACCGAATTTCACAATCTTCAGAAGGCTAGCTCCGAACATAACCGGGATTCCAAGGAAAAAGGTGAACTCAGCTGCAACGGTACGGGAAGTACCAACCAGGATTCCTCCAATGATGGTAGAACCAGATCTGGATGTACCAGGAATAACGGAAAGCACCTGAAAACAGCCGATGAGAAACGCCGTCTTGAAAGATAAATCTTCCAGACTTGTGCACTGCGGCTCTCTGCTTTTATTATAGTTTTCCACAATAATAAACAGAACACCGTAGACGATCAGTGCAATGGCAACAACCACATAGTTATTAAAATGTTCTTCAATGAAATCATCAAACGGAAGTGCGATCACAATGGTCGGCAGACATGCTACCACAATCTTAAACCACAGCACCCATTTCTCTTTATCGCAGAAGCGCTCCACAAAATTCAGGATCACCTGTGCCCATTTGGGCTTCTTCGCAATAGCCATCTGGGTTCTTCTTGGAAGCTTCTTTATGTAAAAAGGCCACAGCTTATTCCAATACAAAACAACAACTGCAAGGATGGCTCCAAGCTGGATCACAACCAGAAATACGTCCATAAAATCCTGTGAAACATTCAGATGAATAAATTCATCAACCAGGATCATATGCCCGGTGCTGCTGATAGGGAGCCACTCAGTAATTCCCTCAACAATACCCAGGAAAATTACCTTTAAAAGTTCGATAATATCCATTTCTACCCCTTTCTAACTTCAACAAAATGAGGACGGAGACCTGAACTTCTCCGTCCTCTTTAGTATATTACACAACTTTGCTTTCGTAAACTTGTATTTTGCATTTTTCGCAAAATTTAGCCTTTGTTTGTTACTGTTCACTGGTAACGTTCCGCGAGGCGTTTTTTGTGAACAAAGTTCACAGAAAACCCGAGAATTAAGTTTGCGCAGCAAACGCTACTTCTTGTGCTTGTCACAAGAAGGTTCGTCTTTCTGTGCATCGCGAAGCGCGTTACTGTGAACGGAGTGAACAGTAACCTTTGTTTAATGTCTTAGAGCGTGTTTATTACCTTCTTGCAATAGTCGCAATATCAATCAAGCTCAGCTTGTTAGCATCTGTGTTTTCCAGACTTGTTACCAGAGCCTCTGCAGTATCGAGGCTAGTAAGAACGTTTACTCCCGTCTCAATAGCATTACGTCTGATCACGAAACCATCCTTCTGATGCTCAACACCCTGGGATGGGATATCAATAACCACATCAATCTTATGACCAAGAATCAAGTCCATAAGGTTCGGTGCAGGCTGCTCCAGCTTGTTGGTACGGATCACCTTAACACCATGCTCTTTCAGAGTATTGGCTGTTCCTCTTGTGGCATAGATACGGTATCCAAGTGCCTCAAATCTCTTAGCGATCGGTACAGCGTCCTCCTGCTCTTCCGGTCTTACAGTCATAATCATGTTCTTATACTTCGGCAGACGGATTCCAGCTCCAAGGAATGCTTTGTAAAGAGCCTCATTGAAGGTCTCTGCAATACCAAGGCACTCACCGGTAGACTTCATCTCCGGTCCAAGGCTGATATCAGCGCCGCGGATCTTCTCGAAGGAGAATACTGGCATCTTGATGGCAATGTGTTTTGCCTCTGGCTGAAGACCAGGCTCATAGCCCATATCTTTCAGTTTGTATCCAAGGATTACCTTGGTTGCCAGCGGTACAATCGGGATTCCGGTAACTTTGCTGATGTAAGGTACGGTACGGCTGGAACGTGGATTAACCTCGATTACATATACATCATCCCCAAGAACGATGAACTGGATATTGATCATACCCACTACATGAAGTGCTCTTGCAAGACGTCTGGTGTACTCTGCAATAGTCTCTTTGGCTTTCTCGCTGATGGTTCTTGCCGGATATACGGAAATACTGTCACCAGAGTGGATTCCGGCACGCTCAATATGCTCCATAATACCAGGAATCAGGATGTCCTCGCCATCGCAAACGGCATCAACCTCGATTTCTTTTCCCATCAGGTACTTGTCAACAAGAATCGGATGCTCCTGTGCAATCTGGTTGATCACACCAATGTACTCTTCCACATCCTCATCGCTTACAGCAATTCTCATGCCCTGTCCGCCAAGTACGTAGGAAGGACGAACCAGAACCGGATAGCCCAGCTCATTTGCTGCTTTCTTCGCTTCTTCTGCGGTAAATACAGTGTGTCCCTTCGGTCTCGGAATCTGACATTTCTCCAGGATTTCATCGAACAGCTCACGGTCCTCAGCAGCGTCTACATTCTCAGCAGATGTTCCAAGGATCTTTACGCCCATCTTGGTAAGGGCTTCTGTCAGCTTGATGGCGGTCTGTCCACCGAACTGTACAACAGCTCCGTCCGGTTTCTCAATATTTACAATATTCTCAACATCTTCCGGTGTAAGAGGCTCGAAATACAGTTTATCTGCAATATCAAAGTCTGTACTAACTGTCTCTGGGTTGTTGTTGATAATGATAGTTTCATATCCTTCTTTTGCAAAAGCCCAGGTACAGTGTACAGAGCAGAAGTCAAACTCAATACCCTGTCCAATACGGATCGGGCCGGAGCCAAGTACCAGGATCTTTTTCTTATCCGGTGTGGCAATTGCCTCATTCTCAGTGCCTTCATCACCATATACAGAATAGTAATATGGAGTTGCAGCTGCAAACTCTGCTGCACAGGTATCTACCATCTTATAAGCAGCCTTGATACCGTAATCTGCACGAAGATCTTTGATCTCTTCTTCTGTTTTGCCTGTAAGACGGGCAATGATGTAGTCCGGGAACTCCATACGTTTTGCTTCCAAAAGAAGCTCTTTGGTAAGTTTTCTAGTCTTCAGGGCATTTTCCATTCCAACAAGGATTGCCAGCTTGTCAATGAACCAGATGTCGATCTGGGTAATGTCATGAAGCATGGACTGCGGCATACCACGGCGGATTGCTTCTGCAATCTTCCAGATTCTGCGGTCGTCCACGATTGCCAGCTCATCCAGCAGTTCCTCATCTGTAAGCTGTGTAAAATCGTAAGACATCAGACTGTCAACATGCTGCTCCAAGGAACGGATTGCTTTCATAAGAGCACCCTCAAAGTTATGGCAGATACTCATAACCTCACCGGTAGCTTTCATCTGAGTGGTAAGGGTTCTCTTAGCTGTGATAAATTTATCAAATGGAAGTCTCGGGATCTTAACAACACAGTAGTCAAGCATCGGCTCGAAACTTGCGTATGTTTTTCCAGTGATGGCATTTGGGATCTCATCCAGTGTATATCCAAGTGCGATCTTCGCTGCAACCTTTGCGATCGGGTAACCAGTTGCCTTACTTGCAAGTGCAGAGGAACGGCTTACACGAGGGTTAACCTCGATAACACAGTATTCGAAGCTGTCTGGTTTCAGTGCGTACTGAACGTTACATCCGCCTGTAATTCCAAGCTCTGTGATAATGTTCAGGGCAGAGGTACGGAGCATCTGGTACTCTTTGTCTCCAAGAGTCTGGGACGGAGCAACTACGATGGAGTCTCCTGTGTGGACACCAACCGGGTCAATGTTCTCCATGTTGCAGACAGTGATGCAGTTTCCTGCACTGTCACGCATTACCTCATACTCGATTTCTTTCCAGCCTGCGATACAGCGCTCTACCAGAACCTCTCCAACACGGGAAAGACGAAGACCATTCTCCAGGATCTCACGAAGCTCGTATTCATTGTGGGCAATTCCGCCGCCGCTTCCGCCAAGGGTGTAAGCAGGACGAAGAACAACCGGATAGCCAATGGTATTGGTAAATGCAAGACCATCCTCCACCGTGGTAACAACCTTGGAAGCTGCAACTGGCTCGCCGATTTTCTCCATGGTATCCTTAAATTCCTGACGATCTTCAGCTTTCTTAATGGTCTGGGCTGTAGTACCGATCAGTCTTACATTATGTTCTTTCAGGAAGCCTTTCTCATCCAGCTCCATGGCAAGGTTCAGACCTGCCTGACCGCCCAGGGTAGGAAGAACGCTGTCTGGCTTCTCTTTCAGGATCAGCTGCTCTACCACTTCTACGGTAAGAGGCTCAATGTAAACACGGTCTGCAATATCTTTATCTGTCATGATTGTAGCCGGATTGGAGTTCAGAAGAACAACCTCCAGACCTTCTTCTTTCAGGGAACGGCAGGCCTGTGTTCCTGCGTAGTCAAACTCTGCTGCCTGGCCGATGATGATCGGACCTGAACCAATAACAAGTACTTTTTTAATGTCTTTATTTCTTGGCATTATTTATTTCCTCCCATCATATCCATAAATCTGTCAAACAGGTAACTGGAATCCTGCGGTCCCGGGCATGCCTCCGGATGGAACTGTACAGTGAAAATATTCTTTCCAACGTATGCCATTCCTTCGTTTGTTCCGTCATTTACGTTCACAAATGCAGGATGAGCAATGTTTTTCTCCTCAAGGTCCTTGGCATCTACTACGTAGCCATGATTCTGGGAAGAGATGTAAACTCTGCCTGTTGTAAGGTCTTTTACCGGATGGTTTCCACCGCGGTGACCATATTTCATCTTATAGGTATCTCCGCCTGTTGCAAGTGCCATCAGCTGATGTCCAAGACAGATTGCAAAAATCGGAACATCGGAATCGTAAAGTTTCTTTACTTCTTTAATAATAGAAGCGCATTCTTTCGGGTCTCCAGGGCCATTGCTGAGCATGATTCCGTCTGGATGATCTCCAAGGATCTCCTCTGCCGGTGTAAGAGCCGGATAAATGGTTACCTGGCATCCGCGCTTGTTCAGGGAACGGGCAATATTACGTTTCGCACCAAAATCCATGAGGGCTACCTTCGGGCCATTTCCAGGAAGGATTTCTTTCTCACGGCAGGTTACTTTTTCCACTACTTTACCAGTTGTATATGCTTTTAACTTGGGGAGAATTGCGTTTAAGTCATAATTTTCATCCACTGTGATCATACCGTTCATGGTACCTTTCTCACGGAGGATCTTGGTAAGAGCTCTGGTGTCGATTCCTGCGATTCCAGGAATATCATGCTTAGTCAAGAAATGCTGAATGGTATCAACGCTTCTGAAATTGCTTGGAACACGGGATAATTCACGTACGATAAATGCGTCGATCCACGGTCTGGTGGATTCCTGGTCATCATAACAGATTCCGTAATTTCCTATTAATGGATAGGTCATGCATACCGCCTGTCCTGCGTAAGACGGGTCTGTCATTACTTCCAGATAACCGGTCATGGAAGTATTAAAAACGATCTCGCTGATGACTTCCCTTGCAGAACCAATGCTGGTTCCTGTAAATACATGGCCATCTTCTAATATCAGAAATGCTTTCATACAATCTCCCTTTCTTATGTCATTTTCTTTCTTATTTTATCCTAAATCTTCAAGATTGTATCATAGCAAAATGCTTTTTTCAACAAAATATGAGCAAAAAAAAATTCTGTTGTGCTTAAAAAAATTGCACAACAGAAAAAAGCTACTGGATCCGAGTCTGAATAAAAGAGACATCCTGTGCCTCACAGCCAACCTTATACGCAACTCTGGTATTCGTAACAAAAGAAAAAAAATAATGCAGGAGATGGGACTTGAACCCACACGATCTTGCGACCACAGGCACCTGAAGCCTGCGCGTCTGCCAATTCCGCCACTCCTGCATTTCTTATGTTTCAATCGCTCTCTCGCGACTGCTTGATTATAATACAACACATTCAGTCAAATGTCAACACTAATTTTCAAAAAAATTTGAAAAATTTAAAAAATATATTTTTGTATCTTTTAGGATTCCGGCATAGATTTGTTCTTAGTCCATTTTGGTCTTTTTAACTATTCCAAGGGAACCGCAATTTATAATGAAATCAACCGTTATCCACCTGTGGCTGACGGCTGATACTATTTATACTTTTACACCAGAGAAATGAAATATGACGTACAAAAGAATCAGAGAGCTGCGGGAAGATCATGATCTGACACAGAAATACATGGCTCACTATCTCAATGTGATCCAGCGTACCTACTCACGTTATGAACGAGGGGAAAGAATCATCCCTCCTGATGTCTTATGCAAAATTGCAGACTTCTATAATGTAAGTGTAGATTATCTGCTGGAACGCACAGATACAAAGCAGCCTTATCCTCCCTCACTGCTCTCCAGAAAAACAAAAGACACCTAGCGCACTGTGCCAGGTGTCTTTTGTTTTCTGTCTCAGATTATTTTTTCCTATATGAAAATAAATTTCCTGCTGCCCACAGAATGGTACCTGCAGCAATACATACGTCAGACAGATTAAATACGATCTTACGAATTTCTTTTTTCTTCACATTCAGGCTCACATAATCTGTAACATATCCTTTATTTCGACGGTCTGTGTAGTTGGCCATTCCACCACCCAGGATCATGGCAAGACCGACTCTGCTAAGCTTATTTCCGCCGTGGAGAAGCTGGTGCCAGTATTCCCCTGCCACACAGCCCATACCAGCTGCTGCAAGCTCCTGGCAATTCTCCCTGCCGATTTTTACCTTACCAAGAATCTTATCTTTATTGTGACAGTTCCGAAGGAGCAGTCTGCCTCCCAGTACTTCTTCTTTGCTTCCCTGAAGGCGGGTACTGTCAATATGTTCTTTTATCTTATAATCCAACAGAAAAATTCCGCCGGCAATTGTTAGCGAAAGCATAAATGCAGCCTCCTTATTTACCTGGAAAATCCTGACCACTTTCCTCAGTTTCTGTTGAGACCTTTTCTTCCTCTGTACCTGCCTCATTCTCTGCCTGCTTCTCTTCTGTCTCTTCTACAGGTTCTGCAGTCTCAGTGTCCACCACATCACCCTCAGCTTTCTCCGGTTCCGGAGTCGGGCATACAGAGCCACAATATGGACAAAAGGAGACACTTCTGTCTACAGATTTTCCACATGCCGGACAGATTTTCCGTCCCTTCATCTCCGCTGCTGCATCCTTATATCCATCAATAATATCCAGATGCTGCTCAATCTCTTCGCAGAACCCTTTAAGAGCTTCTTCTACTTCTGCACCTTCTTTGTACTTCTCAAAGATCACATTTCCAATGTCTGCTTTCAGTTTCTGTACCATCTGCTCTTCACTGGAAATCTTACTTTTGATCTTCTGTGCCTCATAAAGCTGACCGGCTTTTTTTCCAAGATCCTTGGTTGTCCTTGTAATTGTGTCACTTAACTCGTCAAAAAAATCGCGTGCCATAATACCATCTCCCTTTCATATAAAAAGTGTTGTAACTATTCAGTACTTTTACGGCTAAAAGCTGTCTCCTGAACAGCTGCAAAGTGATGAAACACCTGTTTCCCTGTCTACTGAGCCATCCCGATCAGGGGAATTTCCTGTCCGCGAAGCAGGATTCTCGGACCGCCTGTACCTTCAATATATTCTCTGGTAATGATCACCTGTCCAATACTGTCATCTTTCGGAATCTCATACATGATATCCAGCATATATTCCTCCAGAATGGCGCGAAGACCTCTGGCTCCAGTATGCTTCTCCAGTGCCTTGGCCGCAATCGCGTGAAGCGCATCCTCCTCATAATCCAGCTTCACCTCATCCAGGGCAAGGAGCTTCTGATACTGTTTCAAAATTGCATTCTTCGGTTCCTTCAGGATCTGCACTAACATATCCTCATTCAGTCCGTCCAGTGTATATATAATCGGCAGACGTCCGATAAATTCCGGAATCATGCCAAATGCACGGATATCATCTACTGTTACCTTCTCCAGAATATGTGGATCATTGTCATATTTGTCCTTCAGGTCTGCGTAAAAGCCGATAGATGCCTGCTTATTCAGTCTCTCCTTGATAATATTCTCCAGATCCGGGAATGCCCCTCCACAGATAAACAGAATATTTCTGGTATTTACCGTTACCATAGGAACCATGGCATTTTTGCTGTTGGCTCCGACCGGCACCTCTACCTCGCTTCCCTCCAGAAGCTTCAAAAGTCCCTGCTGAACCGCTTCACCGCTTACATCACGCTGATTGGTGTTCTTTTTCTTGGCCAGCTTGTCAATCTCATCAATAAAGACAATCCCATGCTCTGCTTTCTCCACATCATTATCTGCTGCAGCAAGAAGCTTGGAGATCACACTCTCAATATCGTCACCAATATAGCCTGCCTCTGTAAGAGAAGTAGCATCTGCAATAGCCAGCGGCACGTCCAGAAGTCTGGCAAGAGTTTTTACCAGGTAGGTCTTTCCGCATCCGGTAGGTCCGATCATCAGCATATTGGACTTCTCTATCTCAATCTCATCCATAGTGTCTGTAGCCACACGCTTATAATGATTATAGACAGCAACAGACATTACTTTCTTGGCTCTCTCCTGACCAATTACATATTCGTCAAGGCTTGCCTTGATCTTATGTGGTGCCGGGATCTTCTTAAGATCAATCTCTGGCCTGGCATCTTCTTTTTTCTTCTTTACTTTCTTCGGACGAGGAATTGCATCCTGAATACTGCCAAGATTGATCATACTCACATTAGGCATATTAAGAAGATCGTTCAGATTCAGTCCGTTATTCATCTGCTGGGTCATGGTGTCAAAGCTTTTCTGCATACAATCATTACAGATATGTATATTGTTAGGAAGCTCGATCATTTTGCCTGCCTGGCTCTCCGGACGATGACAGAGAAAACAGAATTTCTCATAATCGCTGTCATCTTCGTGATCATCGTTCTTCTCTGTTATATCGCCATCGATGATTTCGTCTTTTTCATCGTCAAAATGTTCAGTCATATAATTATTTCCTTTCCTGCTGCTGTTATCAGGCTGACCAGCAGTCTTTCCTATCTTATGTAAAAATCATTTTTGTTTTCTTATTGTACCATACTTTTCTCTGATTTAGAAATTAACTTTTTATAAAATGTGAAAAGGGGAGCCTTATCAGCTCCCCTTGCATATTACTGATTACCATCCGGTCTTGCACTCAATGTAACAGTTACTGTCGATTCCTCATACTCTCCGTTATTTAACCGTGCCACCTCAATTTCGATTTCTTCACCAGCTGAATAATACTGAAGCTTATCGTTGATATCAGCCTTACTTGAAACCTTCTGGCCATCCAGCTTGGTAATAATATCGCTTTTCTGGATTCCGGCATTATCTGCTGCCTCTCCCGGATACACATCCATAACAAATGCACCAGATGGCATATTATACATCTGGATTGCTTCTCTGGAAAGATCGGCGAATTTAACTCCCAGATAGCCAATCTGTGACTCATCTGAAACTTTATCCCTTGTCTTACGATTCATAAGTTCTTCCAGAATGGGCTGTGCCTTGGAAATCGGAATGGCATATCCGGTTCCCTCTATACTGCTTGATGCAATTTTGGCACAGTTAATTCCAATCAATTCTCCCTGCATATTTAAAAGGGCACCACCACTGTTGCCAGGATTGATTGCTGCATCTGTCTGGATCAGCTCCTCATAAGTATTGGAATCGGACTGAACAGTGCGATCCAGGGCACTTACCCAGCCAGATGTTACAGTCTGACCATAACCAAGTGCATTACCAATGGCAACCACCTGCTCACCAACAGCAAGATCATCCGAATTGCCAAGCTGGGCAATTTTAATCTGGCTCATGGTTTCTTCCGGAATGTCACTTTTTTCAACTGCAATCACCGCAAGGTCTGTATCCTCGTCAGTTCCTTTTATCTTTGCGGAAACTGCACCATCAATATTCAAGTCTCCATTTCCATTTATATAATTCTCAGTTTCCTGTTCTGCACTTACCACATCACTTCCGATAAAGCAGACACTCAGTGTAGTAGCGCCCTCCACTACATGATTGTTGGTAGCAATGAGAAGTTCATCATCATTCTCTCCGACAATAATACCAGAACCGCTTCCTGTACTGGGATATTCCATTCCATAGCCGAAAAAGCTGCGAATTTCCTGCATGCTTACTGAAGTGATTGCCACGACTGAGGGCATTGCAGCCTGGGCAACCCCTGCAACGGGACCTTTTTCATTTGCTACGATTTCTGCATTGATGCCTTCGCCTGCATCTGTGCTTTCTTCTGCCGTGGTACTTGCAGATGCTGAAGAAGTAAGTGTCTCTGCAGTTCCTACTGCAGTCTGAGTTTCTTTCTTAAAATATTTATCTGACACCATATTTACTGCCTGAAATACCAGACCTGCCACCAGACCAAAAATCACTGCCAGCGTAATGGTATTCCCTGCTTTTCTTCCAAAACCGGAAGATGCTGCCTTATCATTATGAAGTCTGTGATGTCTTCCTTTCTTCTTTTCCTCAGGATTCTTCTCCTGTTCATCAACCTGATAATGCGCATATTTGGGCTCCGAAGATTGGGACTGAAAACCGCTGTCTTTGGATGAATTTCCGGAAGTATCTGAATTGTTGCTGGAAGCGTAATAATTTCCATTGTCTGTGTTTCCTGCACCATCTGAATTTCTGCTGCTGGTATATTTGTAATGATAAGTTACATTTTCATTCAGTTCATCTTCGGGGGCCGCTGTCTGATCCGATACAACCGTTCCGGATTCATCTGTATTCTCTGGCTGTTGGGAGCCGCCATCCGATTTCTCTGGCTCCTGTCCCCAATTCCATTCATCACTCATATTCTGCTCCCTTCTATGTTCATAAACAGTGCTGCTGTTCACGTTGGAATTTGCAGCATTCTGTAACATTTTCTTTTATTTATGATACAAGTTTAGCAAGCAATTGTGTTGAAAATGTGATAGATTCATTAAGAAAAGGTGACACGAAAAAAAGTGTCACCTTTCATAGCCACAGTCCCTGTTCACGAAGTGCATAACTGTGAAAGCACTGAACAGTTACTCGTTTTTCCAATATTCACGGTTCATAGTACAAAACAGAATCACCTTTTTCGGCAGCTTTTTATATCTTTTCCCAAGAAAATATCCCATATATTTGAAGCCACTTTGCCCTGCCAGCTTGGGAACCAGCCATATATGCCCTGTTTTTATAAGATAAGCCAGGCTCTTTTTTACAAGGCGAAGTCCCTCTCCCTCTGACGGTACTCCCTCAAAAATCTCCGGATGATCTGCCTGGGAAACACCCAGATCAAAATTTCGGTGAAATTGCTGTCTGCATGAATAATTGTGTGAATGGATCACACAGGCATCTGCAGCATAGGCAATTCCATATCCCCGCTTTGCCATAGTTCCTGCATAGATCATATCTTCATTAAAGATAGCTTTTTTTACAAAACCGCCAATTTCCTCATAAATACTTTTCTTATAAGCTGCACACACATTGGAGCAAAAATAAGTTTTTATTCCATATGTGCCAGTATCTTTTTCCCATTTTATAGAAGAAGTTTCCGGATAATTAAATCTTCTGGTGTATTTTTCCAGATAAGCACAGTCCTCCCGCGCCAGTTGTCTTGCGTAGGCCGCTCCAACTTTGGAATTTGCCTGCAGTGGACGGATCAGATTTCCAATCAGATTTCTGTCTGCCGGAACTGCATCCTGAGTCATAAATACCATAATATCTGAATCAGACAGTCTTGCTCCCCGGCATCTGGTTCCACCGTGGTCAAAATCCGCCTTTTTCAAATGTACCACGTCCACTTTTGGAAATTTTTTCTCCCAGGCCGTGTTCCAGAATTTTTCTTCTGTATTCATAACAAGAATTTTTTCCACTGGATAATTCTGTGTGGAAAGAGAATCCAACAAATTTTCAAATTCTTTTCCCGGACGGTATGCGGGAATAATTATGTCAACTGTTTCCATAGTATCTCTCCTCTTTCAGGCTCTGCACGAATAAATATACTTTCGCAATATGGTAACAATGCTGGCAGAGAGCACATCCTTTTCGTGAAAAAGGGACCACTTCCTTTCGGATGGTCCCTTTAAATTTTCAATCATGGAATATTTATCTACTGATCAATATCCGCTTCCATCTTCGAAACCGCCATCGCCGGAGCTGTCTCCACTATAATCTCCGCCGCTGTAGTCTCCTCCATTATCGTAACTGCTTCCAGAATCACTTCCACTGTCATAACTGCCATCGCTATAATCGCCGCTATAGTCTCCACTATAGTCGTTTCCGCTGTCATAGCTATTGTCGTAGCTACTGTCAGAGCTGTTGTCATAGCTATTGTCGTAATCGCTTCCACCATAATCGTTATAATCATAGTTTCCGCTTCCGTCACCCTGCCATACAATATCAGAAGAATTTCCTGCTTCATTACTTGCAATCGGAGACTGGTCAACCAAGGTATCTGCACCGCCTACAAGCTCAATGATCCGGGCATTCGCCTCCACAATGTTCTGTGACGGCTGGTAATTCTCGTCAGCACCATACAGAAACTTATGAAGTTCCTTTACATTATCCTCCAGCGTGTCTGCAACAACCATGCTGGCCTTCTTCACATCCGCAAATTTGTACTTGGCTGGGAAACCGGTAGTATCCGCAATGCTATACCCCATCAAAGTCGGAATCAGGTTCAGAATCTCAGTCTTCGTGATAGATGTGGAAATCATAGGAAATACCTCGTCCATAATATTAAAAATGGTGGTAATTCCTGCTGCCTTTGCTTTGTCAACCATCATTCCGATCACACGGCGCTGACGCTCAGTACGTCCCATATCCATACTTGCAGTGTAACGGATACGACAGTAAGAAACTGACTGTACACCATTCAGATGGTATGTTCCAAGGATTTCCTCCTCGTTCTCCGGCTTGGGATCCGGCAGTTCTACTGGTGTGTAGCTTTTGCCAGTCTCCTGGGAGGTTTCTATACAATAGTCATTCATAAACACCATTTCCGCATAGGAAAGAGGAATATCAAGACCGCCAAGTGCATCTATTGCAGCTACCATTGCATTAAAATTAACAGTTACGTAATCCGTAATTTTCAGATCAAGCATGGTATTCAGCATGGAAATGGCCTGTTCCGGACCGCCATATGCGTAAGCAGCATTTGCCTTGGTGTAAGTATCATTTCCAATATCCAGAAGAGTATCACGATATACGGAAGCAAGCTTCACCTCTTTGGTATCATTATTAATACTTGCAATGATAATGGTATCACTGTTCTGTGCATCAAGCGCAGCATTCTTGGAACGCTGGTCGATTCCGAAAAGTGCATAAGTTGTATAGCCAGACATCTGTGGTGCTGTCACATTCGTAACAATCTTGCTCTCATCCAGCTGAGGTGTCTCAATCTTGTTCAATCTGGAATCAATCTGTCCATATACATACAATCCGCCAATAAACAGCAAAAGACAGATAATTTCCACAATAAACAAAGCAGTCCTCTTTTTTCTACCAGGTCTTGCCATTTTTCTTTCCTTTCTCAATACGCATTCTTATTAATGAATCCTTTAAAGATCGTCATAAACATTATCTTGATATCAAGCCCTACAGTCCAGTTCTCGATATAGTAAAGATCACACTCAATCCTCTTGCGGATGGAAGTGTCACCTCTGTATCCGTTTACCTGTGCCCATCCGGTCAGCCCGGGTCTTACCTGGTGCTTCACCATATATCTCGGAATCTCTTCACGGAACTTTTCCACAAAAAATGGTCTCTCAGGTCTTGGCCCTACCAGACTCATATCTCCCTTTAAAATATTAAAAAGCTGGGGAAGTTCATCAAGGCTGGTTCTTCGCATAAATCTGCCGATTGCTGTAACCCTGGGATCATTTTTTACTGTCCAGGCTTTCTTCTCCTCTGCCTCTGGCTGAATCTCCATAGAACGGAATTTATACATCCAGAAAGTCTGATTATGGAGACCCACACGTTCCTGACGGTAGATCAGCGGTCCAGGAGAAGTGAGCTTTATCAGCGCACATAGTACCAGCATGATCGGCGACGCCACAATGATTCCAATAATGGAGCCACAGATATCCATTATTCTTTTTATCATGGCATTAAAAGTATTACTAAGAGGAACATACCGGATATTGATCACCGGAAGTCCCAGAATATCCTCTGTATATGGTTTCGTAGGAATAATCTTATTATAATCCGGAATAAATTTTGTATGCACTCCTGATTTCTCACAAAGCGCTACAATCTCCTCCAGTCGGTAATATTCACTTAATCCCAGTGTAATCGCAATCTCGTCAAGCCTGTTCTCCGGCAGGATCACGTTCAGATTGGCAATTCTTCCGATCACCTTGACGCCTTTATACATGGTACCTGCAGTAATATTGTCATCCAGAATGCCTCTTACCACATATCCCCACTGAGGGTTCTGCTGAATGCGGTCAATATACTCTTCTGCTGCCCGGCTGTACCCAACCAGCACTACCTGTTTCTGGTTCAGTCCTTTCTTTCGCATTTTGCGCAGGCTGTAGAAAATGAACATTCTTGCTCCCCAGCTTGCTACAATGCAGATTCCGTAAAACATATACAGTACGGAACGGGAAATATCGCCTTCTTCAATGGTATACAAAATAAATGTAGTGATCAGAATACCAAGAGAATTGGCTTTCACAATATTAGACAACACAAGACGTCTTCCCTGCATCCGCATTGGTTCATACAGCGAAAACGCATGATACAGCAGAATATATGCCGGCAGGATAAATACCAGTGCAGACATATACTGCTGGAAGCTTCTGGCCCGGACTGCATTTGCCGCAAAAGGTCCGATAAATCTCAGCGCCCAGGCAAACATATAAGATAACGTAATTACACAGGCATCTATAACGACATGGAGCCGACTGAAGTTCTTCTGATTATCTTTAATCAATCTCTGCCACCTCTGCCCTTCTTCGCATGTTGC
The DNA here is from genome assembly GCF_027662325.1 of Blautia faecis. NCBI lineage: Bacteria > Bacillati > Bacillota > Clostridia > Lachnospirales > Lachnospiraceae > Blautia > Blautia faecis. Next base: position 15,010 of record NZ_JAQDKY010000003.1, read on the forward strand.
TGGCTCTGTCACTCACAGCAACCTTCACAAACCTGTTCCTGCTGCGCGTTTCATCCACATCTCACGCTTTAAGCACTATCTGGTCTGTGACTTTCTCTATCTTATAATAGATAAAACAGAATTGCAATAAATTCTTCATACATTAATGTGAAAAATAGTTACGAAATACTAACGAATCACTTCTGCACAAACTTTTTATACCATAAATCTGTAAATTATATTCCACCACAATTCCAGCTGGATTCTTGCATATCTTCCAAGATTTCTCATGTGGAACTTCACTTTTTTATTTCTGCGGCTGATCTGGAACCCATTTTTGATTCCTGCCACATATTCCCTGCCCATTCCCTTCTGGGAAAAAAACAGGATCTTCATGCCAAAGCCCGGCACCAGAAAAGGAAGATTCAAAATAATCTGAAGAACCGGCATATTTTTGTAGATCAGATAAATATTATTTCTTGAAGAATATCTGGTCTTAAACTGATTGTATCTGGATCCGCTTGTTCCGCTGCCTACATGATAGACCAGTGCAGCTGGCACATACCAGTTCTCATATCCAAAGATCCTGGCACGATAGCCCACATCAATATCTTCCAGATATGCAAAATGCTCTTCATCAAAATATCCGATTTTCTCAAAAACCTTCTTACGGTAAATAGCTGCGCCAGCGCATGAAGCAAATATCCGCCCTTCCTTCTCAAAGGAATGGATATCCTTTCCTTTGCCCCGGGCATATGCCCAGCCAAGAGCAGAATAATAATTTCCTGCATCATCCAGTTTATTCCGGTCATGATAACAGATCATCCTTGCACTGCAGGAGAAGGCCTTCTTATGACGCTTTATAGCTGCCAGCATTTCCCCCACAAAATTCTTATCTACTTCTGTATCGTTATTCAAAAGGAGCACATAAGGTGTCCGTGATGCATAAATCCCCTCATTTACAGCTCTTGAAAAGCCGAAATTATCTGGCAGCTCCACAATGTGTACCCAGGGAAAGTTCCCCATTACAAAGGCAACGCTTCCATCTGAGGATCCATTGTCCACCAGAATGGTCTCAAAATTCTGAAACGCCTGCTGCTCCAGGCTTGAAAGCACACCCTCCAGATATGCCATCCCATTATAATTGGGAATAATGACTGATACTTCCTGCATAATGTCTTCTTAGTCTTCCTCCTTTTTGCCGGTCATGCCCGGAAGTGGTCTTAAAGAATAATTCCACTTGGTCAGGGAAAGATTCTTATTATAATTGGGATCACCGTTCTTCAGAATATCGATCCAGTTACATCTCATATATTCGATTTCCCGCTGGAAACGTCTGACTTTCACCTCATTGTTCTCTGCTCCGCGGGTCTTGGATTCCATATGGTAAAGCCTTGCATAAGGATCATAAACCACCAGATAACCTGCTTTCGTAGTCTTCAGGCACAGATCCACATCGTTAAAGGCGACTGCAAGTTCTTCTGTGAAGCCGCCCACTTTGTCAAAAGCACTGCGCTTCATCATCATACAGGCTGCAGTTACAGCGCTCATATCCTGTAAAATAGACGCCTTGTGGAGATATCCGGTACGATCCGCAGGCATATCCACAAACATATGACCTGCAATTCCACCAATTCCGATCACACAGCCTGCGTGCTGGATGGTATTGTCCGGATAGATCAGTTTCACACCTACTGCTCCCACTTCTCTTCGCTGACACACCCCCAGCATTTCTCCCATCCAGTCCTCTGTAATGACCGTTACATCATTATTCAGAAAAAGGAGATATTCACCTCTGGCATTTTTAACCCCAAAGTTGTTGATCGCGGAATAGTTGAATTCCTTTTTCCAGCAGATCAGATGGATCCTGGGATCCTCTGAAATCTTCCTGTAATAATCAAAAATCTCATCTGTAGTGCTGTTATTCTCCACGATAATGATCTCATAATTGTCGTAGAGTGTGTTCTTCTTAATAGATTCCAGGCATTTCTCCAGAGTTTCCTTCTCGTCTTTATTGGGAATGATAATGGAAACAAGCGGATGTCCCTGTACCGGGTATTTCACTCTGTAAAATCCAAGATCCGGAGTATGGCTTACAGTGCCTTTTACTCCAGTCCTCTCAAGATGTGCCTCGATAGCACGTTTGCCTGCTTCAAAAGCGTACATCTTACTTGCAGGATTATCAGCAGTAGATGCCTTGTGGGTACGCCAATGGTACAAAATCTCCGGTACATGCACCACTTCCCTGGCTTTTTCCACACAACGGAAAATAAAATCATAGTCCTGTGCTCCGTCAAATTCCCTGCGGAATCCGCCCACTTCTTCTACAAGCTGCCGCCGCACAACAAAAAAGTGACAGATATAGTTATTGGAACGAAGCAGATCAATATTAAAATCTGGCTTCAGGTGCGGCTGAAAATGCTCATCCAGTTCAGCAGTCACCTTATCCTCATCTGTGTATACTGCATCCCCGTGCTCATGCTGGTTCAGTGCATTCACAACCTCGTAAAGAGCATTTGGCGCAAGAAGATCATCATGATCCAGAAGCCCCACAAATTCTCCCTTTGCCATGGCAAATGCAGCATTGGTGTTCTCTGCAATCCCTTTATTCTCAGTGAGTTCCTGCCAGCGTACTCTCCTGTCCCTGCTGCTGTATTCTTCCAGCACTTTTCTCATGGACTGATCTTCCGGACTTCCATTGGCAATGCAAAGCTCCCAGTCCTCATAGGTCTGTGCTTCCAGTGAATCGATCATCTGCCGCAAAAATAATTCCGGAGTACGATAAGCCGGAACTACCACGCTGATAAGAGGTGCGTAAGCAAATTTTTTCTTTCTTTGTTTGTCAAGGACCGTCTGGTCCGGCACATATGCCGCGTACCAGGGACCATAAGGGATCTCCTCCGGCTCAAAGCGCTCGTGCAGCCGTATCCAGAACTCCCTTGGACCATAATGCTTCAGATACAAAAGTCCCTTCTGGATCATGTAAGGAGATAATTTTTTGAAGAAACGAGACCACTGGATCCGTCCCTCTGATCCGTTTTTATCGCTCATATTAAAATCCTTTGCTTTTATAATGACCCTATTTTAACATTGAAGAAACAATTTTGCAAGGAAGCTGTAAAAGAAAGGTTGAATTGAACCACATTTTAGGATATGATTATATTTGTATTATATTTTTCTATTTTACAGGAAAAATATACTATATGTTATACTTGCAGCAGAATTGTATCTGCACTGTCAGAAAGAGTGTTACCATGTTGTTCACAGACAGCACTGCAGATACCCTTATTTTAATACAGGAGTTCATTATACTATGAAAAAGCGAAAGATAACCTCAGTTTTTCTGGCTCTTGGTCTTTTTGCATCTCTTCTTTTCCAGGTTCCCATATCTGCAGAAGAGGCAGACCAGAGTGCAGCAGTTGAAGCATCAGGTACCATATCTACCAATTCCATTTCCGGATGGCCACAGGCTTCCGATATTTCTTCTGAAGCGGCTGTAGTCATGGAGAATACCACCAATACCATTCTCTATTCCAAGAATGCAGACGAAGTACTTTTCCCTGGAAGTACAGTCAAGATCATGACCTGTCTTCTGGCTCTTGAGAATACACAGCTCACAGATGAGGTTACCATGACCGCCACCGGAGTTTCCGGTGTCACAGACGGTGGTGCCAGTATTTCCTCACAGGTTGACGAGGTCTTCACTGTAGAGCAGTGCCTGTATGCCATTATGGTTGCCTCTGCCAATGATATTGCACTGCAGATTGCAGAGCATGTAGGCGGTTCTGTAGACGGCTTTGTCCAGCAGATGAATACCCGGGCACAGGAGCTTGGATGTACCAATACCGTATTCACGAATCCCACCGGACTTCCGGATGACAACCAGCACACTACAGCCCACGACATGGCGCTGATCATGCAGGCCGCCATCCAGAATGAGTCTTTCAGAACCATCGCAGCAGCCACCAGCTACACGATCCCTGCCACCAATAAAGCGGCAGCCCGTAACCTGACCAGCAAATTCACCATGACAGATACTGGCAGCACCGGATTTTATGAAGGATGTATCGGCGGTAAGGAAGGTTATACGGAAGCCTCCGGAAGTACACTGGTATGTGCAGCCCAGCGAAATGGCATGACTCTGATCAGCGTAGTCCTGAAAGGTGCTTCCGGTCAGACAGCTCCTGATGCAGCCTCTATTCTCAATTATGGATTCGATCAGTTTGTAACTTTATCCCTTGGAGACAGCGATTTCAGCATTATCTCCGGCGGTGATGTAGTAGTTCCAGCCGGCACCGGTGCCGATAGCCTTACCACAGAAGATTCCCAGAACGGCGACCAGATTGACCGCACCTACCTTTTCAACGGCACTTCTGTGGGATCTGCAGTCCTTGAAGTTGTTCAGTCTGATGATACTGCCTCCGTCCAGGAAGGTCAGCAACACATGCAGGCGGCCAAGGACTACTCCGATAATCACACTGAAATTCCGTATTTTGTAATTGCCGGTGTATTCTTACTTCTTCTGATTCTTTTGATCTGGAGGATCGTGAAAATTGTAAAATCCTAATAAAAAACCCAGTCAGGACAGGGTATCTTCCTCTCCCGACTGGGTTTTTATGTTAGTTCTGCATCAAACTATTTCATCCTTCTTCTCATACGCCATCCTGAATGCACAATCTCCTCTCACAATACTCAGATTCGGATTGTAATACGGATCACCCTTTTTCAGAAAATCTCTGTAACGTTCCCGGAAATGATCCACCTCTTTCTGAAGACGCGCCTTCTTCTCCGGCGTATTCTCCAGTCCGCGTGACTTAGATTCATAATGGTACAGGCAGGCCTCCGGAGTAAATACAACCAATTTACCAAGTGCCCTTGCCCTAAGACAGAAGTCAATATCATTCAGTCCCACTGCAAAGCTTTCATCCAACCCATGAAGTTCCTCAAAAACGCTTCGCTTCACCATCAGACAGGCGCCTGTTACTGCGCTCTCATCCTGTGTAGTTGCCAGTCTCCACAAATATCCTGTGGCATATCTGTCATATCCGGTAAGAATATGTCCTGCAAAACCTGCGATTCCTACCACGACACCAGCATGCTGAACCGTATTATCCGGGTAAAGGAGCTTGGCTCCTACAATGCCCACATCCTCTCTCTGGCAATAGCCCATCATGTTCTCCAGCCACTCTGGAGTAATAACCTCTGTATCATTATTCAACAGAAGTAAATAATCTCCATCCGCATATTTTGCACCAAAATTGTTGATTGCTGAATAGTTGAAGGGACCATCCCATGTAACCACTTTTGCCTGAGGATACCGCTTCTCAAGTTCCTCATAATAGTGGAAGGTCTCTTCCTTCTCACTGTTATTCTCAATTACTATAATCTGGATATTTTTCCAGGTGCTCCTCTCCAGAATGGAAGTCACACATTTATTCAGATCCTCTGTATGATCCTTATTCGGAATCAGAATGGATACCTTCGGGTCACCCTCTATAACAAAATGGGTTCTGAAAACGACCGGGCATCCAGTGTATTCCACCTCTGCCTTAATTCCCATGCGCTCATAATGCCCTGCAAGAGCCTTTTCTCCTGCGATCACTGCATATGGCTTGTCATCCGGATTGCCCGCTGTGGAACCCTCATGGCTTCTCCAGTGATACAGAATTTTGGGAATATGGCGGATCTTCTCACTGTCTGTATGCTCCGTGCAGCGAAGCAAAAAATCAAAGTCCTGAGAACCGTCATATTCTGGTCTCAGAAGTCCTGTTCGGTCGAGAAGTGTTCTCTTTACAACCACCAGATGGCAGATATAATTTACGCAGCACAGATAATCAGGGTTAAAATCCGGCTTAAAATGAGGGAAAAGCCGATTTCCTCTTATATCAATAATATCCTCATCAGAATAAATAAGCTCCGCCTCCGGATGCTGTGAGATTTCCTTTGCCATCTGATAAAAAGCTTCCTCTGCCAGGGTATCATCATGATCTGCAAATGCAATATAATTTCCAGTGGCAATTCCAATAGCAGCATTTGTATTGTCTGAAATCTGCAGCTGTTTCTCATTGAAAACAACTTTGATCCTGGGATCCTTTTTCTGATACTCTTCCAGAATACTGCGGATCGGAGAATCTGCTCCACTTCCATCTGAAAGGCAAAGTTCCCAGTTGCTGTATGTCTGCGCCAGCACAGAATCCACAAGAGCCTTCAAAAGGTACTTATCCGTCTTATAGAGAGGAACCACAAGGCTAAACTTAATGTTCTCCTGAAAAACAGTCTTTCTCTGCTGATTCAGTTCTTTCTTAGTAACCCTGTTCTCCTTCAGCCAGGTCTGGTAAAGACCGTCTCCCTTGCTCAATGCTTCCAACTTGATCAGCGACTTCCGGATCACAGTATGAATGCCATTGGAACGATAATTCTCCATTGCCTTTTTCGAATAAAGGCTGGCTTTTGCCTTAAAGCGTTCGCCCTTTGAAATACCAATCTGGTAGACTGCCTTTTTTCCGTTCTCATCCTTTGCAACAAGATAAGCCTTCTTTCCAGATACATTTTCTGCCTGGATATGGAATCCACAATCCTTATTCACTTCGCATTCCCGAAACATTTCTGCCACGTCCATTCGGGTATTCCGCTTCAGGGTTATTTTCACAGGCTTTTTATTTTCATCATATACCTGCAGGGAAACCGGTGTGGTTCCTACTGCCCAGCCGGCAAGGATAACCTTCTTCTGTTCTCTGACTATAGATTCCCCATCAACAAAAAGCTGAGGTTTTCCCTGTTTTCTCATAAGATCCGGGGTTTTCATCTTATACCAGAGGAAACGCTCCTTTCCGTTAACAGCGTATACCTCAAGTTTTTTGTAATTCTGCAAATTTTCAGGCAGGGTAACCAGTACCTCCACCCATTTGCCTCCTGGATTTTTCGTCTCCACAGCCCTCATAAATCCGGTCATCACAGTAATCAGGTTTGCCTCAGAAAGAAGGCGGATACCATCCAGATAACACTCTATATCTGCTTCCTTTGAAACCCTTCCTGTGATCATATATTTGCAATTATCATTCAAAAGAAACCGTTCTTTTTCAACCAGCATTACCTTTTGATTCATTCTACTTTCCTTTCTTTGCAGAAGATTCCCGACCATTTTTCAGACGGTCCACTGCTTCTCTCGCCCGCTCTCCAAGCACTCCTTTAAGACTGTGGCTTCTCACCTCAAGGGCACGGATCTCATTCAGCATATCTTCTTTTGCCTCATCAATCTCCAGGTTCAGTGTAAGATTCTTAGCACCTTCCGGAACTTCTATATCTACAATGCAGGGATCAAACCGTGAAAGGAAGGCCCAGCTGCCGCAGATTGTTCCATCGGGTGTCAGAACCCCATCCATGGAAGCAGGCATCCTGTCAAAGCGGATTGCTGCAAGATGTACCGTACACGGATGATCACCTGGATCAATTCTTATAAACCTGCAGCTTTTCGGCAGATTCAAGGTGCATTTTACCTTTCCCGCCATAATAGGCCTTTTTACAGAACTTGCTTCGGAATACATACCTCTTTGTTCCGCGAAATATACCTGCAGCGGTCCCAGATTACTCAGGGACAAATATTCCACCCCTGGAGTCATTGTGGCATACATCTCCCTCATAGGAACATGCGTGCCTGTGATATATACCTGAAAACCGCTTTCCATTCTGGAAAAACTGGTTCTCATCGCTTCTGAAATACCAAATTTCTCATAAAGTCTGGCTGCATTCAGCACTTCACGCACTTTATGCGTCTGTATATAGTAATGGATGATCCGATACAGTACAAATTCACAGGGAACAGGAAACTCAAATGTCCATTCATAGTCCAGAAGCGTATATGGACTGGTCATTACAACATTGTCACAGATCATATCAATATTCGTAACATCTGTACATGTCAGTCCGCCAGGCATAGGCACATCACCGAAAACATTTTTGAATTCCTCAGTTATTGTGAACGGCTTCTTGCTGTGAAGCTTCTGTACATTTTCCAGATATTCTGTGAAAATTTTCTCAGCTTTTTCCTTTTCTCCCTTTCCCAGCAGATCATCCAGATATTCTGCAAGATTCTCCTGTTCCAGATACTCAAAATAAGCACAGTCTTCGCCAATCTCGCACTTGTTGCTCAGAAACGGAACTTCCCCATACATCTGATCAAGCTTCTGATTCCATTTTTTCATACGAAGAACGTGTTCTTTTCCTTCCGGATACAGCCATTTTTTCTCCAGCCATCTTTTCCCATCTTCTTCTGCAATGTCAGTGCGGATTGCGAAGGAACGGCTTCTTTCATTGGAATATTTACTGAAAATAATCTCTTTCATTTGTTTTCCTTCCTTTCCACAATCACCAGGAATGAATTGGAAAATTCCTGAAAAAGTCCTGCATCAGTGAGGGAATCGTATACTTTTCCCTCATTGAACAATTGTATTCTGTTACGGTCAAAATTGCAGAAATTATCCCGAAGCTCGCCTTTCTTCGGCAGACGCTTGTCTGAATAAATAGTCATCGGGAATTTATAATCCGGATATGGATAATAGAAAGTGGTCTTAAATTCACCAGCCTGGTCAATAATATCAGACAGTTCCTTTCTGGAAAAAGTCCGCACACTTCTGGTATCCGGATAGTTCTCCAGTCCTTCAAAATATTTTCCCACATGATCTTCGGTGCAGCCGGCCCAGTATTTCAGGCCAAGTCGGTTCTCAATCGCGATCACGATTCTGCCTCCCAGTGCCAGATGGCGGGCAATGCGTCGGAGCATTTCCACATAAGGCTGTGCTGTCCCGATATAGCCCTGGGAATATTCAAACACACCGATCAGGGTAATGTAATCATATTTCTCAGTAAGGCTACTCTCCACATCCTGAAAATTTCCTACCATAATTTTCACATTATCACATTCGCGATTTCGATATGCATTGATGGTGCTGCGCATTTTTGACAGATCGATACAGGTGACACTTTTGGCTTTTCGCGCGAGAACTCCTGTGATCGGTCCACATCCGGATCCGATTTCCAGAACCTTCTGTTCTTTTGTGATAGGGAGCCACTCCAGAATGTTCTGGCGAATATGTGAAAAATGATAAAGAACCGGCCAGCTGTTTCGCTCATAGATCAACTGGTTTAGTTCCTTCTCCTGATAATTTTTCGCAATTTCAAGAAGCTCTTCTTCCACAGGACCATCGCTGTACAGATCCTCGCCTGGGTAATATTCATAATCTAATGTTACGTTTCCGATTTTTTCCTGCATATTTTATTATTCCTCTATCCACACTTTGGAATTCATATCGTAGAATCCAACTGTATTTTTGGAAGAAACCACAGTTATGTTGCATGCATCATATAAACGATGGAATACGGTAAAATCTCCATTCCGATAACCGGTACATCCAAAGGAGAGAAGATATTCCCCGCCCTGCATATCCATTTTCTGCTCAAAAACCACTACACACTCATCCCCTGCGTCTGTGTGTTCCACATTCACACCTTCATACATAGTGTTGGTTCCTGTGATCTCAGTTCCCTGAATATTCTTGAACGTGAAAGCCATAATAGGCTGCTGAATGCTTTCATGAAAATGAATGCGCATTTTAATCTGAAATTTAGACCCCTTCTCGATCGTGTTGGTCTGAAGTCCCTTGGAATCCATTACAACGAAGTCTGTGATCTCAGCCTGTTTTTCCCCATACTCCAATGTGTTTGGGTTCACAAGGAATCCCTGTTTCCAGTCTTCTTTCTTTGTCTCTGAGCCTTCTGCCTGTTTCACCGGATCCTGATGTACCAAAAGCTGCTTATACATGTCTACCATAGCTTTAGGCGTGCCCTCGTCCAGCATGACACCCTGATTCAAAAGAATAACACGATCGCAGTATTTGGAAATGCTTCCCAGGTCGTGACTTACAAACAAAATAGTTTTGCCCTGTTTCTTAAATTCCTCGAACTTATGATAGCATTTCGCCTGAAAAAATACATCACCTACAGAAAGTGCTTCATCCACTACCAGGATCTCCGGATCTATGTTGATAGCCACAGCAAAGGCCAGGCGTACAAACATACCACTGGAGTAGGTCTTTACCGGCTGATGGATAAAATCACCAATATCAGCAAAACTGAGGATTTCATCCAGCCTTGCGTTGATTTCTTCTTCGGAAAAACCTAACATGGTACCATTCAGGAAAATATTTTCCATACCAGAATATTCCGGATTAAATCCGGCTCCCAGTTCCAGAAGAGCCGAAATTCTTCCATTTACGGTTACGGTTCCGGCTGTAGGAGCCAGTACACCGGTAATAATTTTCAGAATAGTGGATTTTCCGGAGCCGTTTGTTCCAATAATACCAACGCATTCTCCTTCTCCAATATCAAAACTAACATCCTTAAGTGCATAATGTTCTTTATACAGCTTCTTACGACTAAGCCCCAGAGAATCCTTCAGGCGGTCCAGTGGTCTGTTATAGAGCTTATACATCTTGGACAAATTTCTTATTTCAATGGCGTTTTTACTTTCCACGTTGTTTCCTTTCTTTTCTATCCGCTTTGTAACTGCCTAGTTCCTCTACAGTTCTGTACTTCATCGAACATGTCTCATGAACCGTTACCTTCCCTCTTCGCTGAATACATTTCGATTCATAACTGCTTTTCTCCTATTTACAGAACATCTGCAAAATGAACCCGAAGCCGCTTAAAGATCCAGTTTCCAAACAGGAAGCAGCAGATGGCAAATATCCAGAAATATAATGTCCAGACTGGTCTTTCGAAGAACCAGCGCTTGATAATAAATGCGTCACGATATCCTGATACAATATAAAATACAGGATTCAGCTGAAGAATTTTGTATAGAAGGCTGTTGGTACCGATCATGCTCTCTGACACCCACATAATAGGAGTCAGCCATACTCCAACCTGTAATCCGATACCAATAATCTGGTTCAGATCGCGGAAAAGGACTGCAATTGCACTAGTAGCATAGCAAAGTCCCAACACAAGAAAAAAGACGCATGCACTATAATACAATATCTGAAGGTAGTACCAGTCAGGAAATCTTCCGTTACATATATAAAGAATAATTGCCAGAAGTACAAAAAAGCCATGTACAAATAAAGCGGAAATTATTTTTACCACTGGAAGGACGCTAATGTTGAACACTACCTTTTTTACAAGGTAATTATATTCCAGAAGCGAATTGGTACCTCCGGAAAGCGCATCAGAAAAGAAAAACCAGGGCACAATACCAGCTACCAGATAAAGCACAAAAGGGACTCCCAGTTCATCTGTGTTGGACCGGAACCCCACTGAAAATACAAACCAGTATACCAGAATTGTTACCACCGGCTGAACGAAAGCCCAGAAGGTTCCAAAATAAGAACCTGCATATCGGGTCTTGAAATCATTTTTTGCCAGTTTCATAACCAGCCGGCGGTTTTTATATAAATCCGCCGGCAGGGAAAAAATAGACTTAAGCATTTACAGTCTCCTATCTGTTAAGTTCCTTAAAGCTGCCCCATTTCTGATCCTTGTCAGAGAAGATCAGCTCCATACCTTCCGGAATCGGCCACTGTACATTGATGTCCGGATCATTCCAGATCAGACCGCCCTCATCGTTTGGATGATAAAAATCGGAGCATTTATAAGTAAACTCCGCATTCTCAGAAAGAACCAGGAAGCCATGTGCAAATCCTTTCGGAATAAAAAACTGTTTCTTATTCTCTGCTGAAAGAACAACTCCGTACCATTTTCCATAAGTTTTGGAGCCCTCTCTTAAATCTACAGCCACATCAAACACTTCTCCGTTTACTACGCGGACAAGTTTGTCCTGTGGATAATGAAGCTGGAAATGGAGACCGCGAAGAACACCATAACGTGAGCTGGACTGATTATCCTGTACGAATTCTACGTCAATTCCTGCCTCTTTGAAGTCATTGTAATTGTAAGTCTCCATAAAATAACCTCTGGAATCTCCAAATACGGTTGGCTCGATTACTTTTAAGCCTTCAATATCATCACAATTTGTTACTTTAATTTTTCCCATTTTTTTTCTCCTTATTTATCTTTCATTTTATATTCAGTCAAATTTACAGTCTTATCGACTTCTTGGAACGTGTTTAAAAAGGTTTTCTGCAAGATGTGCGTCACAATTTGTGGGAGATCTTTCAAACACGCTCTAATATACATGATTCCGTCTGATAAATCAAGATTATTGGTTGCGGTTACTGTTCATCCAATCTGTACTGTTTGGTACATACACCATTTTTGTTAAATACGGAAACGAGTCCATCTGCACTGGTCAGGCTCACGTTCTGCGCACGTACTCCTGCGCCGGCACCCGTTCCGCGGTAGAAATAATATTTTTTTCCTTTGATGGTGTACCAGCCCTTATAAGCCTTTCCATTTTTTCCAAAATAGTAAGTATTCTTCCTGCCATTCTCTGTGAGGGTGATAAACTTGTTCTTTGCACGGTAACCTTTACTTCCAAAATAGTAAATGCTGCCGTTAGCTGCTACATATTTGTAATTCTTTTCCATAGCAAAGGATGTAGTGCTGAAATAATAATATTTCCTGCCCACCTTGCGCATACCTGTCAGGGCTTTGCCATCTGCTCCGAAATAGTAGGTCTTGCCTTTCTTTGTCACAACTTTATTTTCTACACGTACACCGTTTTTGTCCACGTAATAAGCAGTGCCGTCTTTCTTGATCAGCTTGCTTTTATATAAGTGTCCGTCTACGGAACTAAAGCAGTAATACTTGCCATCAATTTCCAGCCAGCCTTTGGCCTTTTTATCATTTGTGTAGTAATATTTTCTGCCTTTAACAGTGGTCCAGCCATTCTTGTGAAGCTTGGGATCTGAATATAAAGGCTGTTTTGCAGGGGTATAGCCTTCCTGAGAATTCCATCTGGGAACAATCTTGGTTGTATAATCTACATAGCCAAAGTTCAGATCCACATTGTTCTCTTTGGGAACTCCACTGATCAGCTTCTTGGTACTGATCATACCTGGAACTTCATCACCAGCTGTGCACTGCCAGATGGTGTATTTGTATTTGCTGGCGCTCGGTGCAAGAATTGTATCTCCGTAGCTTGCAATCCAGACATCCAGACCGGAGCCTTCCAGAACGTTCCAGTCTACAAAATTATTATACCAATTCAGATTCATGTAGAGAATTGGTGTATATCCTGCCTTGCGGATCTCATCACAGAATGTGAGAGCAATCTGGGAAATTTCCTTTCTGGTCAAGGTTCCCAATGTAGCTTCATCTTCCAGGTCAAAAGCTACCGGATAGGAAACCTTATGTCCCTGCATCTGACGAATGGCCAGCTGCGCTTCAGCAAGTGCTTCTTTGTTTGTCTTGGCAAGACTGTATACATAAGTTCCCACCGGCACATCTGCTGCTTCTGCCTCAGTCATATTATAGTCATAATAATCATCCAGATGTCTGGTTCCATAGGAAATACGCACAAAGGCAAAATCCAGATCTTTCTTGGCTTCCTTCCAATTGATTTTTCCCTGCCATTCTGAAACATCCATACCTCTGGTAATGGCTCCTTCTACTTTCTTTCCGCTTCCATTGTAGCAGACTCCGTCAATTTTGTGCCATGCCTTTGAGCTTGTCTTGGAAGAGGAATCTCCTACACTTGGTGCCAGATGCGCATCTGGTGAAACATTTTCAATATTATATGGCTTATTTCCTGCATTGGCACTTACATCTGCAGTTGGTCCTGCAATTATTGCAGTTCCAAGCAAAGCTGTAAATAAACCGGCAGACAGCCATTTTTTCCATTTTCCCATATCTCCTCCTGATAAACAGTTTCAGGTTACGTTCCTTACCGGACCAGTAGTGTTTACCGTTTTCCCTTATTCGCTTGTTTCTTACAAGATGTTAAAAATGTGTTACTTTGTTATTATACAGTTTCCATTTTCAAATTTCAATGTTATTCTCCAAAACAGTAAAAAGGTGCCTTAAAATCATCAAATCTGATAATTTTAAGACACTCTTTTTGGCTTTTTATGTCGTTTTTTTTATCAACAAATATCTTTCAGAGTAAGCTATTAAGCTGCTGGATCGGTCGGATCGTAGTATCCGCCATTCTTAATTCCCTTCAGCGGTGTAATTGCGCGACGTCCCAGCGGTCCTTTGAATACTTCGTCAGACTTATAGGTTCCATCGAAAATATAAATGGTGGAACCATTGCAGTTCTCATATACCCATTTTGCATCGGCAACACAGGTACGGATACAGCCATGGGAAGCCGGGCTTCCAAGCTTAAGATATGCACTAACCGGCAAATTATAGCTGTTTGCTGAGCCGCATGCAATAGAGTGGACGAAAATTCCGCCCTGACCAGCACCATCTACATGAGTACCATACTGTCCCCAGGACGGTCCCATAAGCGCCTGCCATCTGCTGTATCTTGTCAGTTTATATCTGCCTGTCGGAGTATCTGTTCCAGGATTGCCTACTGAAACACGAATGGTCTTAACCGGAATTGTACGGTTCGCATCTGCATAAATTGTCATAACACCATTTACACGATCCACTTCAACTGTATATCCTGATTTGTAAATATTTGTCACGTCATTGATTCTGTAACCATTCTTATCAAAGTAATACAGCTTGCCATCAATCCACTTGGATTCATTTTGCACAAAGCCCTTCTTATCCGGGTTAATGTAACGAACCAGATTCTGGGAATTGTCTACAACCACCCAGCCTGTAGTGAACTTACCAGTGGCATCTACATATCCGTATTTTTTGCCTTTCTTCACGAATGCATTCTTCACAAGACTCATATTCTTGAAGTAATACCAGTTTCCATCAATCTTCTGCCATCCGCTCTTGCGAAGTACACCTTTAGAGTCTGCAAAATATGTTTTTTTCTTGTAAACAAACATTTCATTCTTAACCATCTGGCCATTTCTTGTATTAGATGTAGATGGTTTAAAGAAATAACTCTTGCCATTGATCACGGTAACTCCGCTGGCAAGTCTTCCGTCAGCTTTGAAATAATATCCGTTTCTCAGTGTATTGGCATAATGCTTTCCTTTTTTATTGAACAGGAACCAGCCATAGAATTTCCCCTTAGAGGTGGTTACTTTCTGCCATCCGGTTTTCTTCACGATCCGGCCAGCAGTAGAACCAAAATAGTACATTCTGTTTCCAGCCCCAGGACAGCGATGCCATACCTTTTTCCAGTTTGCTCTTGCACCAGTTTCTGTTACATAATATTGTTTCTTTTTATAAGTGACAATACGATTCTTATAAATACAGCCATTCTTATCTGTCAGATAATATTTGCCATCTGTGGCTTTCTTCATAGTCTTCTTAAGAAGATAGCCATTCTTATCGATCAGATAGGAATTTTCCGCATCTTTACGTCCGTCAAGCTCTGTTACAATAACGCCATGAACCATAAGCTGTCCAATTTTACTGCTGTCCAGCTCACCGGAATCATAATATTTCCACTGCTCACCGGCTGTTCCTGCAAAACTCTTCCATCCATCACGGTACATCTTTCCTGGAATTTCCTGATCTGTTTCTGCTGGCTGGAAGTAGTACTGTGCAGCTACTCCGTTTACGGTCAGAGTAACATTCCCAGTACGTGGTGTTCCATTCTCATCCAGACAATAATACTCATCATTGATCTTATAATATCCTGTATATGTATTATTTGCCTTGGCGGCTTCATCTAACTGTGCAGTGGTTAGTGCCTTACCATCTGCGCCATAATAATGGAAGTTTCTGCTTTCTTTGTTCCACAGCCAGTAATCCTTCTTCATCTGACCAAGTGTGGTCTTCCACGGAACCAGTGCAGCACCCTGTCCATTATATTCTGTATATGCCTGTGCACTATCGGAAGCTGTAAAATAGAATTCACCAACAGCCCCATTTGCACTCTCCGTTCCAGCTAAAGTCTTAATGCCGGTAACCAAAAATCCATTGGCATCAAACAGATAACTTCCAGTATGAACTGCTCCAGCCTCGTTTCTTGTAGTAATCTCTACAATGCCATCTGCTGCGGTATAATATTCAGTCTGGACAGTTGTTCCTTCAGCCTCTGCACTTTCCGTACCTGCTGCTTCGCCATTCTCCTGGACTTCATCAAACGCCTGAATCTCATCAGAACCAGCCACATTCTGAGCCTCAGCAGCTGCACTTACAGCTGATTTCTTCTTGCGAAGCTTAAAACCATCAGCTGTCTGCTCCCATTCTTTCCAGTCAAATACTCCGTCTGAATTATCTGCCTGTACTTCCTGAGTCCCATCCAATGTGCCTTCAGGAACAGCTTCAAATCCATCTACCGGAGCAGTACTTCCATTCTCCTCCACTGTTTCACCTGAAGTAAAGCCATCGGAAAAACCATCTGTACTTTCTCCTGAATTTTCGCTGTCTGTATGTTCTTCCTTGTCCTGGCTTTCCTGTACCTGCTGCTCCTCAGCTGCTGCCGTATCTGCAGGCACCTCTGTATCCTCAGACGGCTGTACTGCTTCGGTTCCGTCTTCTGTTTGCACATCTGCTGCCTGTTCAGATGTAAATCCAGATTCAAATCCGCTATCCAAAGCTGCGGCTGGAACTTCCAGACCCATGGACACACTTAACATAATCCCTAAAACTGCGGCTGCTACTCTCTTTTTCACTTTTATGCCTCCCTATTGTAACGTTGTAAATCTTATTCTCCTAAACCATTGTTGATAACAGTTACAAGATTTCTTAAAGCCTCTGTTTCGTCCTCGCCTTCGCAAAATATAGTAATCTCATCACCACATTTCACACACGCGCCCAGAACACTGAGCACGCTTTTGGCATTGGCAGACCCCTGACCATACTGAAATGTTATAAGAGATTTATATTTCATAGCTTCCTTACAAAGAATGCCTGCCGGTCGTAAATGAAGGCCGGAAGGATTGTTCACCCTTACTTTCTCACTTACCATAGTTTCTCTCCCTTATTGCTGCTGTTCTCTGGATCCATGGCAATATATTTCGCCAAACGTTATCCGTAAACAACAGCTCATTCATTATTAGTATCTGAATTGGAAACTTCTGATATAGTCACATCTGCAACCACATCATCCAGAAGTTCAAATCCCTTAGGCAGCTTCACAGTCACAGGGATCTGATAGCTTCCTACTTCCATATCCTTCAGATCAACAGAAGCTTTCACTTCGTCAAGATTAAAGTCATCAAGCTCTCCAGCTGTTGCTTTCACGCGGATTTCAATCTTATCTGTTCCAAATGTTACCAGAAGATTATCAGCAAGGTTATCTACCGTAACCTGATTGGAGGGAAGACCATATGAATGACTTCCAATAGGTAAAATACTTACCTTCACCCAAACGTCCTCACTGGTTCCGCTTGTCAGCTTCACATCCTCAGGAAGCACATCTTTCAGACTGACTTTCTTCTCAATATCAGTTGTCTCTCCTGTAATATCAATATCAGTACCGCCTATCCAGATCGTGTTGTCATTCTGCTTCAGAGTCTCCAATGCCTCATCTGTTCCCGCAATACTTACAGTATCCGGAACAGTAGTCACACTCTCCACCTGATAGCCATCTGCCGGCACACCTACATAGTCCGCACCAATATTAACGCCTGTGCGAATCTTCCAAAATTTAGTTGTAACAACAACTTTGGTATTATCTATGGTGAGATAAGCCATTCTTCCGGCAAGACTGTCCTGATTCTTATCAATAATATTCAGTTCTGCCTCTTCGGAAAAATCCTTTGTTCGGCCATCAACATCAACGGTCGCATTTACTTTATCAATTTTATTCACAAGAGATTTCGGACCTGTAATTTTAACTTTCTCCGGACTTGCGGTCTGGGAACCAACCTCGTAGCCCTTGCCCGGCTGGCTGGAACCGTAATTTACATTAACCAGAAACTCCTGTGTTACTTTTTCTTCCAGTCTGACACTGAGATACTGTGGTGTCACTTTAATATTCTCGGGGCTGATTCCCGGACAGGAGGCAGTGATCGGAACCATAACCGGATCTGTATCAAGGCTTCCTGCCTGCTGCAGATCTGCCGTCAAGGTTATATTGGTCTGAGTAATCCTGGAAAGAAGTCTTCTCTCTCCTGTGATTGTAACCCTTATAGGATCCGGATCATCATCCTGCATACACATCATGTTTGCACTATCCACATAAGCCGTATTCTGGAGTTCTACATTTTCTCCGGCAATGGTGATACTTTTACTGGATACCGGATTGTCCACATTTACCACAATAAACCAGATCAGAAATCCGATGAAAACAGACATGATCTTCAAGGTAAAATTCCTAGTCAGCTTTGTCTTCTTCATGTCTCATTCTTCCTTTCAACAGATGACGCAGTTTACTGTTAGTTACAACCTTTTTATTCTGAGCCTTGATCAATGCAGATCTCAGTTCAGCACTGGTAAGCCCTCTGCTGAGCTGTCCGTTCTGGGCCATAGACACCTGCCCGGTTTCTTCTGAAACAATAATTGTCAGGGAATCACTTACTTCACTAATTCCCACACCAGCTCTGTGTCTGGTTCCAAGCTGTTTGCTCAGCTCCATATTATCGGAAAGAGGCAGATAACAGGTAGCTGCTACAATTCGATTGCCACGCACCAGGACAGCGCCATCATGGAGTGGTGTATTATGTTCAAAAATATTGATCAGGAGCTGACTTGTAAGAACTGCATCCACATTGATTCCTGTGCGCTCATATTCACTTAAGCGGATATTCTGCTCAATAACGATCAATGCGCCAGTTCTTACTTCTCCCATGTCAAAACATGCCTTCACAAGCTCATTGATTGTTTTATCTGTAAACCTTTCCTGTACCTCTTTGCCGGCATCCAAAGGGAAAATAGAAGCCATAAACTTCTTCTGTCCCAGCTGCTCCAGCATTTTCCGAAGTTCTGGCTGGAAAATAACAACAACACTGGTAAGAAGTATAGTAGAAAGATTCTTAATGATCCAGAGGATCGTATTCATTTTCAACACATATGCAAATAAAATAAAAAGGAGTACTATCAGAATTCCCTTCAACAGAGTATAAGCGCGGGTAAACTTGATCCACACCATAAACTGATAGATAAAGAAGGAAATCAGGGCAATCTCCAGTATGTCTGTTACTCCCAGACTGGGCAGGGAGAGTTTTGACAAATATCCTGATAATCTGACTGCCATATCCTGCATAGTGTACTCCTTTCTTTGTTACCATTCACTGCCAAGCAGTAACCTTAAAGATCTTTAAGAGATTCTTCAAGTTTTTTTTCAAAATCAATATCCTTAGCAGCAGGTTTCTCTGCCTGTCTTGGCTTTCTGTCTGCTGCTGGAGAAGCTTTCTTTCTTTTAGGCTTCTCATCCTGTCGGAAGATTGGATTGGCATAAGTACCAGAGTTGTCCTCTGCCTTGCGCTCTTCACGAACAGGTTCTGCATTTATTTTCTTAATACTTCTCTCGGAAGTTGCAACAGAAGCCTTGGGAACTGCTTTTACATAATAGAAGTACTCATCATCCTCATACTCCAGACGCTCTGCACGGCTGTAATCTCCTCCAAATGCAAAGAACTCAAGCACAAGTGCCAGGAGAACAGCTGCAATCGTACAGATCAGAAGCGGAATCATTGCAACAGTTGCATTCAGGTTCATTCCAAAACTTCCAACAAGCATTATAAACACATAGGCAACACCGCCTGTAATAATAGATATCCTCCATGCATGATCAAAAGAGCGGGTACGGATCAGATGTACCAGAAGGATAACTGCTACAAAAGCAACAACTGCAATCCACATTCCCCAGTTCTGTACCAGACCGTCAGCCATGATCTGCAGCTTATCTGTCATCTCCAGATCCGGATTCACAAGAATTGTTGACTGTGATCTTAAAAAACGGATAAAATAATACATAACCACACCGCAGCCAGCCGGAATTGCAGATAAACTGCTCTCCATAAGTCCGCTTCCAATAGGAAGTAATGCCGGAAGGCTGAATGCAAAGGAAAGCGGTGTAAATACAAATGTTACATTCTGTTCACCACTGAACCTCAGGAAAAAGATCATCATCAGAAGGATCAGAACAAGCATAAATGCCGCAATTTCAATTCCAAGTGCATAACTGTGAACAAGGATCAGCACAAAACCAATATACATCATAGCGGAAGACGGCAAAATGGAACAGATCAATGCCAGGATCAGTACTAAAAATACATTATTCAGGCGAGACATATATCCCATATTCGCATTGATCCACAGGAAATAAACCAGTGCAAGAACAAACTTCATTACAGGCAGGATATACATTTCATACTGTCCGTATATTTCTTTTATTTTCTGCTTTAACTCAAGTAATGCTGTCATTTTCTATATCCTCCTGACATTTCACGTCCTGCGAATTTCTTTTCTTCACGAGTATAGATTTTCTCTAATTTCGTCAGCTGAGTGTAATACTGTTTTACACTCTTCTTCGCCTTATGGTACTTCACAGTGTACTGGATATATGTCAGCACAGAATATAATACCAATATCCCTATATATCCCCCCAGGACTACAACTCCAAGAGAGATCAGATCCATCTTGTGCACATTATCCAGCAGATATTCCAAATTATACGCTGCAATCACAGCCAGTATCAATCCATATCCAATTGTTACAAGAAAGAAATTCTTAATCAGCGCCAGACCAATATAGTCACTCCTGTAGTACTTGCTTACTGGAAGATACTTTCTGCCTTCCTGTTTCTCATATACAGCAAGCTGATCCATTATCTTTACTTTTTCTTCGTTTATCATAAATGGCTCCTTATGCGTTTCTTTTAAAGCTGAAAAGCTATACTCATACAGGATGATTGTATCATATATCCCATGCCATGAAAAGCATTTTTTTACCTGTTGTTTCCAATACACAGCGTGAGAAAATATACATGGGATGCTCCCTTTTCCAGCAGAAGCTTTGCCAGCACATCCATGGTACTTCCAGTAGTATATACATCATCAATAAGCAAGATACGCATTCCTACAGGATTTCCTACAACCTGAAAAGCTTTTTGAAGATTCTTCTTTCTTTCAGCCGCATCCAGTTTTTTCTGTGATCGGGTAGCATGGCACTTTTTTAGAATAGCAGTATCTACAGGAATCCCAGCATAACGGGACAGTTCTTTCGCCAGAAGTTCAGCTTGATTAAACCCTCTTATGCGCTGTTTTCTTCTATGAAGCGGAACCGGAATGATTATCTGCGGCTTCCATAATGCAAGCATATCTTTTCCGTAGATATACAATGCTTTTCCATAAAAGCGGCTGTATTCCTGACAACCAAAATATTTATATTTCATTATAGAGTATCTCATCCGGTCATCATAGAGAAAAATCCCGCGTCCCTGGTCAAAAGCGCCTGGATGGGCGCCGCAGTCCCTGCAGTATTCTTCATCTCCATTTACCGGTTTTCCGCATTTGTAACACCGTGGCCCCGATACAGGTCTTAAATCTCCGGCACAGTCCAGACAGATCAACTGATGGCTGTTCCTAAGAATCCTGTGACACAGAGGACACCGTCTTGGATACAACAGATCCAGAAAGTTCCTGTATCCTTGCCCAAAGAGAGCTGTAACGTTTCTGCTGCTTCTCATTGCGGATCATCTCCCCGAAAGTCTCCTCACTTCCAACTACAGTAACACATTTCCGGGCTCTTGTAACACCTGTATACAAAAGATTGCGGTTCATCAGCATCTTGGGGCCGGAAAGGAGCGGCAGAATAACTGCCGGATATTCTGAGCCCTGGGATTTATGTATGGTTATAGCATAGGCAAGTTCCAATTCTTCCAGCTGCTTAAAAGAATAGTCAGCGAAACGGCCATCCTCAAATTCCACAGTGGCAGTCTCTGCAAATTCATTGATTTCCTTCAGAATGCCAGTATCTCCATTAAATACGCCCACCCCTTCTTCTACAGGAATTCCGTATTTCCCCCGGACTTCCCATTCCAGCTGATAGTTGTTCCGAATCTGCATAACCTTGTCTCCCTCACGGAAAAGCCGGTCTCCAATTTCTTTCTCTTTTTTACCTGATTCTGGTGGATTCAGGTATCTCTGTAAGATCTGGTTCATCCTCTCTACGCCCAGAAGCCCCTTTCGCATTGGAGTCAGAACCTGTATTTCAAAAGGTCTTGCATCCACATACTTCGGCAGTTTCTCCTGAATCAGTGCGATGACCACGCGGATAATAATATCGGCATCATATCTCTTCAGGAAAAAGAAATCGCGGCTTTTGTTATCAAGGGAAACCTGCTCTCCGTTATGGATCTTGTGTGCATTTACTACAATATCACTGTGAGAGGCCTGCCTGAAAATTTTCTTCAGTTCTACTACTGGAAAAACGCCGCTTTGAATAATATCCCGCAGCACATTTCCAGGACCTACACTTGGCAGCTGGTTCTCATCTCCTACCAGAATGATCCTGGTTCCCGCAGTCACCGCAAGAAGCAGTGAATGCATAAGAAAAATATCCACCATAGACATCTCATCAATAATGATTACATCTGTATCCAGCGGATTCTCTGCATTCCGTTCAAAATGAACACCCTGAGACTCTCTGCCATCCTCATCCGGCACACCGTTCAATTCCAGAAGCCGATGTATTGTCTGTGCTTCATAACCTGTAGCTTCTGTCATTCGCTTGGCTGCGCGTCCTGTAGGTGCTGCCAGACGAAGAGTTGCGCCTTCGCCCTCGAAAAAACGAATAATTGCATTGATCGTGGTAGTTTTACCGGTACCTGGTCCTCCTGTAAGTACAAAAAGGCCATTTCCAGCAGCCTCTACAACAGCCTTCTTCTGCATTTCCTCCAAAACAGTACCTGTTTCTTTCTCAATCTGGGCAATTCTTCGCTCCATCATCTGCTCATTCTGTGGATAACGGATATTTAATTCAGTGAGCATTCTTGCTGTATTCAGTTCCAAGCGGTTATACTGGCTTGGATAAACCAGTACCTCTCTGTCATTCTCTTTTAAAACAACTTTCCGGTCAATTGCCATATCCATCAGATGTTTCTCCATATAAGAAACATCTACCTGAAGCAGCTGGGAAGCTCTGTCAAACAGTTCGTCCTTCGGAAGATATACATGTCCTTCCCCTGAAGCCTGGAGAAGAGTATACATCATACCGCTGCGGATCCTGTAATCTGAATCTGCATGTATACCAATACGTGACGCAATGGTGTCTGCAATTTTAAAGCCAACTCCCGAGATATCATCTGCCAGACGATAGGGATTCTCCTGAAGCACACTGTATACGGACTGACCATATTTCTGATATATCTTTGCTCCAAGATTCAGGGAAATGCCATATTTCTGCAGAAACATCATGGCTTTTCGCATATCTGCCTTCTCAGTCACCTGTACTGCAATCTCTCTGGCTTTCTTCTCACTGATTCCCTTGACTTCCGCCAGCCTTTCCGGTTCTTCTTCCACTATTCTAAGGGTATCCTCGCCAAAACACCGCACAATTCTGGCAGCAAGTGCTGCACCTACCCCTTTAATCGCTCCGGAACCCAGATAACGTTCCATAGCCTGGGTGTCCTCTGGTGCCTTTTCCGCATAAGACTGGATATTAAATTGTCTGCCGTATATATGGTGCTGGGAAAACTGTCCCTCAGCTTCAATGGTCACCCCCTGTGTAACGTCAGGAAATGTTCCTACACAAGTCAGCTCTTCCTCTGAATCCGCGGTCTTAAGAACCATAACTGTATATCCATTTTCATCATTGCGGAATATGACATGATCTATATAGCCTGTAACTTTCTCACTCATTTGTTCTTCTCCTGCCGCCAGCACTAACCAAAGGGCACTGCTAGAATGTGTTTGAAAAAGTATTCCCGCAATCTGCACGCCCCACTTTGCAGAAAACCTTTTTCAAACACGCTCTAGAACGCAGTACCCTTTTCATTATAGTTTACATAATATTTTATCTTTTGCAAAACAGAATAGCCAAATTATATGTTACTGTTTACGCTTTTCAAAGCAATCAGATTATTCTTCCATCCTGGTAATTACTTCCGCATATTTACCGGTTCCCACCACAACCGCAGACATAGCATCCTGCACAGTAAGAGTGCTTACGCCGGTCTTCTGCTCAATGAGGGTGTCCATTCCATGGAGCAATGCTCCGCCACCTGTGAGAACAATTCCTCTGTCTACAATATCTGCAGCCAGTTCCGGCGGAGTTTTCTCAAGCACTCCGTGCACAGTCTCCACAATCTGATTGGTAGCATCCCTCAATGCAATACGGATTTCTTCTGAAGTCAGAGTTACAACCTTGGGAAGTCCGGTGATCACATTTCTGCCTTTTACCTCCAGCATCCGCGGAGATGCTTCCTGGCAGGCAGTTCCGATTTTTATTTTTATGTTCTCAGCGGCCTCTTCCCCAATAAAAAGGCTGTGATTTTTTCTCACATAGCTCATGATTGCCTGGTCGAAATTATCTCCGGCAACCTTTACAGAAGCAGACACAACAGAGCCAGCCATGGAAATCACGGCAACATCAGTGGTTCCGCCTCCTATATCCACGATCAGATTACCAAAAGGCTTCGTCACATCTACTCCGGCACCAATTGCAGCTGCAATCGGCTCTTCCACAAGAAACACTTCCCTTGCTCCAGCCTGATAAGTAGCTTCCTCTACTGCCTTTCTTTCAATCTCTGTGGTTCCGCTGGGGATACAGATACTGATTCTAGGCTTTCGAAAGGCATGGCGACCCATTGCCTTGGAAATGAAATACTTCAGCATCTTCTCCATAACCGTATAATCTACGATCACTCCCTGGCGGATTGGCCGGATTACTTCCATATTTGATGAAACATGTCCGGTCATCTGTCTGGCTTCCTCACCGATTGCTTTTATTTTCTCTGAGTTCTTATCATAAACCACTACAGACGGCTCACTGACTACCAGCCCCCGTCCAGTGGAATATACCTGACTGTTTCTGGTTCCCAGGTCAATTCCAATATCACTGGCAGGCATTAAATTCCCCTTTCTCTCAAAACACTTTGTCACACTTTCTCTGCAAGAATTGTGCAATAAATGATTACCATTCATATTCCGAACTGTAATCATAAACACCACATTCTGCAGATGTGACTTTATAATTGTCTCATAGATTTTTCATAATTAATAGTCTTCGTACCATTATAAACAAAAATGCTTCAATTGGAAAGAGGTTTATTATCAGAATCACTTCAAATATTTCGCAACATAACGTCCTGTATAAGAAGCTGGATTCTTCGCCACTTCTTCAGGTGTTCCCTTGGCAACAACTGTTCCCCCGCCATCTCCACCTTCCGGTCCGATATCAATTATATAATCAGCGGTCTTGATCACATCCAGATTGTGTTCAATTACAACAACCGTATTTCCACCATCCGAAAGTCGACGCAAAATCTCCACCAGTTTCTGAACATCTGCAAAATGCAATCCAGTGGTAGGCTCATCCAGAATATAAATAGTCTTACCTGTACTGCGCTTACTCAGCTCTGCAGCCAGCTTAATACGCTGTGCTTCTCCGCCGGAAAGAGTGGTGGAAGGCTGTCCGAGACGAATATAGGAAAGACCGACATCATATAAGGTCTCTATCTTCCTTCTGATGGATGGAACGTTCTCAAAGAACGTCATTGCCTCCTCAACTGTCATATTCAGTACATCGTAGATGCTCTTATCCTTATACTTCACTTCCAGAGTTTCCCGATTATAGCGCTTCCCCTTGCAAACTTCACAAGGGACATAAACATCTGGCAGGAAGTGCATTTCAATTTTAATAATACCATCACCACTGCAGGCTTCACAGCGTCCGCCTTTTACATTAAAGCTGAAGCGCCCTTTCTTATACCCCTTTGCCTTGGCATCTGCTGTAGCAGCAAAAAGATCTCTGATCTGGTCAAACACGCCTGTATACGTAGCAGGATTAGATCTTGGTGTACGGCCAATTGGAGACTGGTCAATGGCAATTACCTTATCCAACTGGTCTATTCCAATAATTTCATCATGCTTTCCCGGGATCACGCGGGCCCTGTTCAGATCCCTTGCAAGATGTTTATAAAGGATTTCATTGATCAGAGAACTCTTTCCTGACCCGGAAACACCTGTAATGCAGGTCATAATTCCAAGAGGAATATCCACGTCTATATGTTTGAGATTATTCTCTGCCGCCCCCTTAATAGTCAGATAACCGGTAGGTTCCTTTCGTACTTCCGGAACCGGGATTTTCAGTTTTCCGCTGAGATATGCTCCTGTAATGGACTTCGGATTCTGCATAAGTTCCTCAGCAGTGCCCATTCCAACAAGCTGTCCACCATGTTCTCCTGCTCCGGGTCCTATATCTACAATACAGTCCGCCGCGCGCATGGTATCCTCATCATGCTCAACCACTATAAGACTGTTTCCCAAATCTCTTAGGTGCATCAAAGCTCCAAGAAGTTTATCATTATCCCTCTGATGCAGACCAATACTTGGCTCATCCAGAATATAGGCAACCCCAACAAGGCCGGAACCGATCTGAGTAGCAAGACGAATTCTCTGTGCCTCTCCACCAGACAGAGTACCCGTGGCACGTGCCAGAGAAAGGTACTCCAGACCTACATCTGCCAGGAACCCAACTCTGGCTCTGATCTCCTTTAGTATCTGCTTTCCAATAAGCTGCTGCTGCGGAGACAGCTGCATTTCTGCCAGAAATCTCTTCAGCTTATCAATGGACATATTGGTAATTTCATAAATATTCTTATCCGCTACCGTAACCGCAAGTGACTCCTTCTTCAGTCGCTGTCCCCTACATGCTTTACACGGAGTGATCTGCATAAAGCTCTCGTATTCCTGTTTCATAGATTCAGAGCCAGTCTCTTTATAGCGCTGTTCCACATTCCTTATAAGGCCTGGAAAAGCCACATCATAAACCCCCTCTCCGCGCTGTCCCTTATAATAAACCTTCACAGAATGTCCGCCTGTGCCGTATAGAATAATATCCTGTATCTTCTTGGGATAATCTTTAAAAGGTGTATCCAAATCAAAACCGTATTCCCTGCAAAGGGCATTCAGAATAGCATTGGTAAAACTGCTCTTATCTGTGCAAGACTGCCAGCCCATCACTACAATAGCCCCTTCAGAAATGCTCAGAGACTTATCCGGGATCATAAGATCCGGGTCAAATTCCATCTTATAACCAAGGCCAAGACACTCCGGGCAGGCCCCAAATGGGTTATTAAACGAAAAACTTCTTGGCTCGATCTCATCAATACTGACTCCACAATCCGGACAGGAAAAGCTCTGGCTGAAATTCATATAATTTCCGTCCATGGTATCCACCACAGCCAATCCGTCAGCCAGATTCAATACTGTCTCAAGAGAATCTGTAAGTCTTTTCTCAATTCCAGGCTTCACGATCAGACGGTCTACAATAATGGCAATCGTATGTTTAATATTCTTATCCAGGGTAATCTCCTCTGAAAGTTCATACACATTTCCATCGATTTCCGCACGTACATAACCGCTGCGTCTGGCCTGATCCAGTAATTTCGCATGGGTACCCTTGCGTCCTCGTACTACCGGTGCAAGAAGCTGGATCCTGGTGCGCTCCGGCAATTCCATGATCTGATCCACCATCTGGTCTACTGTCTGCTTGGCGATCACCTTGCCGCATTTCGGACAATGTGGAATACCAACACGGGCGTATAAAAGACGGAAATAATCATAAATTTCTGTCACCGTTCCTACTGTGGATCTGGGATTGCGGTTAGTAGACTTCTGGTCAATAGAAATAGCCGGTGGAAGTCCCTCTATGCTCTCCACATCTGGCTTCTCCATCTGGCCAAGGAACTGTCTGGCATAGGAAGACAGAGATTCCATATATCTTCTCTGCCCTTCTGCATAGATCGTATCAAATGCCAGTGAAGACTTTCCTGATCCGCTTAAGCCGGTAAGAACTACAAACTTATCTCTGGGAATATCCACACTGAGATTCTTCAGGTTATTCTCATTGGCTCCTCTGATTCTGATAAACTGTTTCTTATTCTCTGCTGCCATCTGTTCCTCCATTTCTTAACCGGAAAGCACCGGCTGTAACTCCCTGTATCCTGATCTGATCCGGAATCCTCCGGCTCAGATATTTCTTAATGTGTTCTTCAAGAATATCACAAGAACATTTGTTCGTCAACCATTTCTAAATTCTTTTTCCACCAAAACTTACAGCAAAAAATCTGCCATCACTGCATTACTCACATGAATGCCTTCTCTTGATAAAAATATCCTGCCGCTTTCTTCCAACAGCAGTCCCTGTTTCTTATATTTTTTCAGAACTTCTCCATATATATTCTCTATTGCAGTGCCAAAATACTCCTGAAATTCCTTTTTGGACACGCCCTGTGTCATACGAAGTCCAAGAAACATAAACTCTGCCATCTCATCTTCTCTTGTAAGAAGTTCCCTGTTTTTTCGAATTTTTTCTGGTGCACTGCTGTTTTTCAGATATTCCTGCATATCGGAAGTATTGGAAAAACGTTCCTTTCCCAATAAGGAAGCCGCTCCAAGCCCAAGCCCCAGATAATCCTTTCTCTGCCAGTATCCTTCATTATGTCTGCATTCACACCCTGCTTTTGCATAGTTGGAAATCTCATACTGATGATAGCCATACTCTTTCAGAACTACAGCAACATCTTCATACATGCGGTACTCCGTATCTTCATCAGGCAAATCCAGCTTTTTTCTGGAAAAAGGGGTGCCCTCTTCAATAATAAGACTGTATGCCGAAATGTGCTCCGGGCCAAGTGCCGCCACCATCCGAAGGTTCTCTATCCAATCTTCATAACACTGTCCCGGAATGGCAAACATCAGATCCACATTTATATTGGAAAAGCCAGCCTCTCTTGCCATCTGAAAGCTTTCCAGAAACTGTGCATAATTATGAATTCTTCCAAGCATAGCCAGTTCCTTATTGTTTGGCGACTGTAAGCCAATGCTGATCCGGTTAATTCCGTATTTTCTGTAAATAGAAAGTTTCTCAGGCGTCAATGTTCCAGGATTTGCTTCAATCGTTACCTCCGCATCCGCCGAAAACAAAAAATAATCTCTCAGCCCCTGTAAAAGCTTTTCCATTACATCACATTCCGGCACAGAAGGTGTTCCCCCGCCAATGAAAACTGTATCTACCGGACGTTTTTTCAGATTCTTTGAAACCGTCTCCATTTCCCGTAAAAGTGCATAAATATAAGCTTCCTGCCCGGCCCTGGTAGAGGGACCTGACAGGAAGTCACAATAATCACATTTCTTTATGCAAAACGGGATGTGAAGGTACAATTCCAAACCATTCTTCTTTGTTCCCATTCTGATTTTCTCCACATTGTTTATTTTCTTCTGTTTACAATGCTGTTTCTGTAAAATTAATCTCCACTACCGGTCTCAGTTTCTTCATCTGTTGAATTTCCAGTAGCATCACTGCCGCTGTCAGACGAATCTGCAGCAGTCTGCTCTTCTGAAGAGCCGCTCTTACTGCTGCCTGCAGCCTTTCCCTCTTCTTTTTGAACCAGGTACTCATTCACCATAGTCACGCTTCCGCTTTGCGCTACCGCATCTTTATTTACCTGGCGAGGTACCGGCGTAGGTGTTGCTGTAGGGATCGGCGTGATCTTCATTACGCCCTGCGACTCTGCGTCTGGTGCTTTCACCGTTTTCTTCCCACATGCACAGCTGCCTGCAAAAATTACGATCACCAGCAGGATCACTGTCAAAATCCCGCCCTTGATCCACTGTTCCCTGTCTTTTTTATAACTTCTCTTTATTCTTCTTATCAAAATACGTATCTTAGCTTTCATCGGATACCTCCGCGTCTGATGCCAGCTGGCATATATCTTATGTCAATCAGTCACACTCAGACACCTTTATTTGTTGCTTTTCACCACAGGATTGACAACAATTAATTTTCATCCAGTTTCAGTACGCTCATAAATGCTTTCTGCGGAATCTCTACGTTTCCAACCTGGCGCATTCTCTTCTTACCTTCCTTCTGTTTTTCCAGAAGTTTCTTCTTACGAGAAATATCACCGCCGTAGCACTTGGCAAGAACATCTTTACGCATAGCCTTAACCGTCTCTCTGGCAATGATTTTGCTTCCGATTGCGGCCTGGATTGGAATTTCAAAGAGCTGACGCGGAATCTCATCTTTCAGCTTCTCGCACATCTTGCGGCCTCTTTCATAAGAAGTATCTGCATGCACAATAAAAGAAAGGGCATCCACTTCTTCTTTATTTACCAGAATATCCAGTTTCACAAGCTCACTTCTCTCATAACCACAAAGTTCGTAATCCAGAGACGCATATCCTCTGGAACGAGATTTCAGGGCATCAAAGAAATCGTAAATAATCTCATTCAATGGAAGCTTATATTTCAGAAGAGCTCGTGTCTCTTCCATATATTCCATGCCAAGATACTGACCACGGCGCTCCTGGCAAAGATCCATAATGGCACCGATAAATTCTGTAGTTACCATAATCTCAGCATTCACGATTGGCTCTTCCATATATTCGATCTCAGATGGATCTGGAAGATTGGTCGGATTTGTCAGATCAATCACTTCGCCGTTTGTCTTGTGTACTTTGTAAATAACGCTTGGAGCTGTAGTAACAAGATCCAGGTCATATTCACGTTCCAGACGTTCCTGAATGATTTCCAGATGAAGCAATCCAAGAAATCCGCAGCGGAAACCAAATCCAAGAGCAACAGATGTCTCCGGCTCATAGAATAAAGAGGCGTCATTTAACTGCAGTTTCTCCAAAGCATCACGAAGATCCCCGTATTTCGCTCCGTCAGCCGGATAAAGGCCGCAGTAAACCATTGGATTTACTTTCTTATATCCAGGCAAAGCCTCCTCACATGGACGGTTATTGTCCGTAATAGTATCACCAACACGAGTGTCTCTTACGTTCTTAATGCTGGCGGTAATATAACCTACCATTCCAGCTGTCAGTTCCTCACATGGAATAAACTGCCCAGCTCCAAAATACCCAACTTCCACAACTTCTGCCACAAATCCAGTGGCCATCATACGGATGGTTGTGCCTTTGCGGACTTTTCCATCTACCATTCGGCAGAAAACAATGGCACCCTTATAAGAATCATAAATGGAGTCAAAAATAAGCGCCTTCAGCGGTGCATCCGGATTTCCTGCAGGTGCCGGGATCTTAGCCACTACCTGCTCCAGAACCTGATCTACATTCAGACCTGTTTTTGCAGAAATCTGCGGTGCGTCCTGGGCTTCAAGTCCAATCACATCCTCAATTTCATTGATAACACGCTCTGGCTCTGCACTTGGAAGATCAACCTTATTGATTACTGGAATAACCTCAAGATCATGATCCAGTGCCATATAAACATTTGCCAGCGTCTGCGCTTCAATTCCCTGTGCAGCGTCAACTACAAGGATGGCACCGTCGCAGGCTGCAAGGCTTCGTGAAACTTCATAGTTAAAATCCACATGTCCAGGTGTATCGATCAGATTGAAAATATACTCTTCTCCATCTTTTCCATGATATACCGTGCGGACAGCCTGGGATTTGATGGTAATTCCACGTTCTCTCTCCAGTTCCATATTATCCAGAACCTGGGCCTGCATTTCCCTCTCAGTCAAAAGTCCTGTCATCTCTATAATTCTGTCGGCCAGTGTAGATTTACCGTGGTCAATATGTGCAATAATACAAAAATTTCGAATTTTACTCTGGTCTGTCATTCCAGACATTCCTCCTCTGGTTATGCTTTACTGTTTATTCTATCAAGAGATTATAGCACAGATTAAATCTGTTTGTCACTTCCTTTTATATGGTTCCTGTTCACTCCGTTCACAGTAACATTCTTGACGGGATAAATTATATTATTTTTATCCTGTTCCGCAGCCCTTTAACACTCTGTTCAAAATGTCTGCAAAGGGTTCCATGGCGTTTTTTACTTCCTGCACCGTATTTGTCTGGGCACCGGCTTCCAGAAGCAGGGCTCTTTTTCGTAAATGAAGATTGTAGCGCAAGCCCGCCAGGTAAATCCCTCTGTAAAAATCAGGATAATACAACGCCGCCTGATATTCCAGCTGAAAAGAAAAAGCAAGATTGTCCTGTATGTAAGGATTTGGCAAATAAGAAACCTTCCCCTGGTCATTCGTGTAGCTAAGGCCATTATAAAAAAGAATCTGCGCAGTATCTTTTCCGTTTATTTCAGTTACCAGCCGTCTGTCTTCATCGATGCCATCTCTGTGCAGATCAATAACCACCTCCACAGACGGATTTTCTTCCAAAACCTTTTCTACGTAATCACAAGCATAATTATAGGCCTTATTCCGATCCAGTTCTCCGCTCATCATATCAAAAGCTTCTTTTATATGGATCACCTGATAACCATATTTTTCTGACAGCAAACTGGTCAGATAATTTCCAACACCCACAATCGTATCTTCCTCTTCTCCTTCCCTGGAATCGGAAAACGTTTCCTGGGAGTGACTGTGATAAATAAGAATCTGCGGCTCCAACGGTCCATGACTCAAGGAAAAATCCTCTGCCAGAAATTCAGCAGCATTTATTTTTACGGCAGATGCATCTGTGTTCTCATCTACAATGTAAAAATTGTTCATTAGATAATCGTAATCCGACAGCTTGTCTCTGGACAGATCCAGAATTGGATGCGGGAGAACGATGTTAGACTGAGGAAGGGTATTTGCAGGCTGAGTTTCTGAATTTAAGTGATTTTCACTATTTTCTATGATTTCTGACATCTCAGAGTTATCTTTATTTTCTATTTTATCTGTATTATTTATTTTTTTACTTTCCTCAGAAACACTGCTGTTTTTTTCCAGATTGGCTTCCTTGGATTTCTTTGCATTTTCCTCTCGCAAATTACGCTCATTCTCTGCAACTTCTTCTAAATATGCTCCATTTCTCTTCCCAATCTCAGCCAGAGTTTCCCCATCCATTTCCATCCAGGTTTCCTGTGCTTTTTCCTCTGTAAAATAATAGAACGGAAACTGCCTGTACACATTATGCACAATTTCCCGCATGGAAAAAGGTCCTGGCAGCATAGCCAGAACCGCAAAAAAACACAGACAAAGAAACACGCAGAAAACCTTCTGGACTTTTGTCACGAAATCACCTCTTTAAGGTTATCCTATGACAGATTTTTCCTCCGTATGTTTCTTTTTTTAGGCTAACTTTCCATATTTTCAGTATTTTTCCACAGCTCACCACCTTTACATCAGCTTCATGCGCCAGAGCGTGTTTGAAAAATCATTCCCGCAATCTGCACGCCCACTTTGCTGGAGATTTCACCCGAATTCGGTTGCCGTAGCCCGCTACGACGCCCTCATCTAGGCACAATCTCCCACAAATTGTGACGCACATCTTGCAGAAAGCCTTTTTCAAACACGCTCTAATAGATCTCTGCAAAAGTCATATTTAATCCTTCTGAAATCGTAAAACTCAGATATTTTATGGTCTCGTCCACATCTTTCGGCGTCACAAACATTCCATGAAGATGTGGGGAAATCATTTCTTCCAAAAATTCTTTCTGTTCGGCCTCGTCCAGTGTCTCAAGCAAATGAGCCATAGAATCATGAACAATAGTCGCCGCATCCACCACCGTAGGCACTCCGATCCCAATCACTTTTACATTCAGATTTTCTTCTGTAAGACCATTTCTGTGGTTTCCCACCCCTGATCCCGGAGTAATTCCTGTATCCGTGATTTGAATGGTCCGATTAAGGCGCCTGGTATTTCTTGCGGCAAGAGCATCCACAGCGATCACTACATCTGGCCGTGTTATTTCCACCACGCCCTCCACGATTTCCGAAGTTTCCATTCCAGTCTGCCCCATTACTCCTGGAACAATTCCGCTGATTGCATGAAGAATCTGCTTTTCTGTACTTTTCAGTCCATACTCGCGGATCAGATGGCGTGTCATATGAAGATTCCCAATTACTTCCGGTCCCAATGAATCCGCCGTAATACCCGGATTTCCAAGCCCAACAATAAGCACGGACTTTTCCTTTTCCAGACCGATCAGCTGGCGTAAATGTCTGGAAAGTTCTTCAGACACTTCCCTGTGATAGTCCTCATCTGGCGCTGAAAGCCCTTCCGATTCAATTGTAATATATGTCCCCTGAGGTCTCCCCATCGCCCTGGCACCATTTTCCGTGGTTATTTTCACCACAGTGGTTCGAATGTCTTTTTCCTCATTATAATCTTCCTGAACCTCCACCCCGCGCACTTCTACATTGTCCTCTGTAAAGCGTTCTCTTGCCTCTACCGCCAAATCGGTTCTGATCTTATAAGTTCCCAGCATATCAGTTCCTCCATACTTTCCCAAATTCTCCCATATCACCGGCTCCGCCCTGCTGTTTTCTATGTGCAAAATGTATTTCTCATTGCAATTCATACCTTTCACAGCCACACCTTTCGATTTTTATATAATCTCCCCACTTTTTTGCAAAAATATGTATGTCAAGCATTTTTGTAAAAATATGTATTGACAATCCAAGGTAATTATTATAAACTATATAAGCATGTTCATAGGAACGCCCGTGTCTGTTCTTATGATGCAAAAAATTAATCATCATTCACGAATTGGAGGTGTACGAATTGGCTAACATCAAATCTGCAAAAAAGAGAATTTTAGTTAACAGAACAAAAGCTGCGAGAAACAAATCCATCCGTTCTGCTGTTAAGACTTCCATCAGAAAAGTTGACGCGGCAGTAGCAAACAACGATAAGGCAGCAGCAGAGGTTGCATTAAAAGAGGCTATCTCTACAATCAGCAAAGCAACTTCCAAAGGTGTTTATCACAAAAACAACTGCGCAAGAAAAGTTTCCCGTTTATCCAAAGCCGTTAACAGCATTGGCTAATAGATATCTGAATTTTTAGTTATAAGCTTATAAGTGAAAATTAAGGCAGTCGAACCGTCATCGACTGCCTTTTTTCTGTATTTTTTTTGCATTCCTGTTCAGCCCACTGCCTATTTTTGCAAACATCATAGCCTGCACCAAAACGTCATCTTCTGGCTGAACTATACTTCACGATCAGTAATTCCACACTAAGCACATCCTGCAATCTGCCTGTCTTCACAGCTTCCTCTGCATCCACAAAATCCGTCACTGCCTGACGAAGTTCACTGATTCTATAGGATCTTGCACAGACTGCAATATTTTTCACCACAAAAGACGGCACTCCCAGTCTTGATGCCATCACCGGCTGAGGGATTCCTTCTTCTGCATATTCTTTTACCAGAAGCAGCTGTCGAAACTGTTTCGCCAAAAGAAAAAGGATTCTCATCGGGGGCTCCTTCAGCGTGAGAAGATCATAATACAGATCCAGTGCTCTCTTCTGATTTTTCTCCGTTACTGCCCGGACCATATCAAAAATCTTATTCTGAGTCTGAGTGGTACAAACCTGCTGAATGTCCTCTCCCGTTACCACATCCCGGTCACCGGTATAGGAAATTATCTTTTCCAGTTCCATCCGCAGGTTTCCCATGTCCACGCCAGTCATGGTAAGAAGGAGTTCCATATCCCGCTGGGTGATCATCTTGCCTTCTTTTTTCAGAAGCCCGGCAGCCCAGCGCATTAGCGTTTTCTCATCCTGCTGCACAAATTCTCCGATTCTACCTGCTGCCTTTACGGCTTTATACATACGGTTTCTTTTATCCACCTCATTTTCTACAAAAATAAGGCAAAGATAGTCTGGCAGTTCTTTCATATAATCAGCCAGTTCATCACATTTATTCTTAAAAAAGCCGGTATCTTCCAACAAAACCACCCTACGGTCTGCAAAAAAAGGCATGGTCTCACAAAGGTCGATCAGTTCCTTCACATCAATGTTCCGACCCTCATAATGATTAAAATTCATGGTGTCATCTTCTGGATTCAGCGCCTGCACCAGTTTATGTTTATACTGCTGTTTCAGGTAAGCTTCCTCACCATACAGCAAATACGCCTGTTTAAAATTGCCCGTCTTTATATCTTCCTGGATATTCTTCAAAATATACGCTCCTGTCATCTTCTTGTCGGTCAGGACATTCCCCAAAGGTTACTATTCACGATCTGACCAGTAGCCCCCCAGACTCTTTCAGCCAGGGTGATAGCGCTGTACTCGACATTCTACTAAACCATACCACAAATTGTGTCTTTATAAAAGTGCCTTTTTCGCTCTACATACTATTTCCCTTTTCCAAAAATTTCTTAATCCTTATCCCCTCTTTCTCCCAGCAAACTTTCACAGCACCGCTCTCCATAGTAAAACTGGTCTGGCACCCGGTTTCTTCCAGGCGTTTCGTAATTTCCGGTGACGGGTGGCCATAGGTATTGGTAGAAGAGCAGGAAATCACAGCATATTCCGGGCGCACTGTATCAAGAAACTGTTGACAGGTAGAGTAATGGGAGCCATGGTGTCCCACCTTCAAAAAGTCCACATCTTCCAACATTCCCAATTCCAGCAATTTCTTTTCCGTTTCTTCCCCGATATCACCTGTCAAAAGGCCAAGAAACTCCTCATATTTTACTTTAATCACCATACCATCTTCATTTACGTCTGCGCCAGAAGCGCTGACAGCAGGAGCAATTATCTGCAATTGCAATTTACCTGCATTCAGGCAGTCTCCTTCCT
Organism: Blautia faecis; assembly: GCF_027662325.1. NCBI lineage: Bacteria > Bacillati > Bacillota > Clostridia > Lachnospirales > Lachnospiraceae > Blautia > Blautia faecis. Next base: position 51,630 of record NZ_JAQDKY010000003.1, read on the forward strand.
TCAGGGTTCTCACTGGAATTCCGGCCGCTTTTGCTGTCTGTTTCAGTTTTTCCCATGCAGCAGGAGGATTTTCCCACTCAGGCAGATACAAGCATCCCAATTTTACTGAATTCAGTTTTTTTACAGCCATCTCCAATATTTCCTGTACACCACTGATATGATCCTGATCTGTATGAGATATAAAAATTCCATCAATCTGAGAAATCCCCTGATTTTTCAGATACGGTAAAACCTGATATTGTCCCACACCTGATTTGTTTGTGCTTCCACCATCCACCAGAAAGCAATTCCCTTCCGGCGTCCGCAGCACAAGCCCGTCGCCCTGTCCCACATCCAGACAGCTGACAGAAAATGGTTCCGGCTCACGCCATATAAGAATAGACATGGCCAGGCATACAACTACGAAAGCAATTATTTTTCTCTCCCTCTTCCCTTTCTGTGTAAGTATCCAGACTGCTCCTGCAAACAAAATATAATATACAGCCACCTGCCACAGCTTTGGTTGTCCTGTGATCCAGATGCCAAAAGGCAGATTCCCAGATAGTTTACATAACTCTTCATAAATTCCAGCAAGAACCTTTCCAGGCAAAATCACAACACGCCCAACGGAAAAGCTTACACACCCAGCAAGCAATCCAATAACTCCGCTTCCCAGAACAACTCCTACTGTAGGAAGCACCAGCAAATTTAAAAAAATTCCAACCAGTGAAACTTCTCCGAAAAAATATAAGGAAACAGGAAGCATGGTCAGCTGTATTCCTATAGATGCGCCTAAAGCCAGATTTGCTTTGCAAAAACCTCCGGCAAATTTTTCATATATTTGCCCTGTATGTTTTCCTAAAATCATACAGCAAATATTTTTAAACTTTTTTCCAGCAGGTCTTTTCCATGCACTCTTTTTTCTCCGCACATTTTCCCCTTTTTCAATACGGGATAAATCCATACTCTTTGTTAATGCAGGAACCACTACGCCAGCTCCTGCTACCGCGCTAAATGACAAAAGGAACCCACTGTTATATAAATATGCTCCTGAATCTCCAAGAATTAACATAGCCGAAACAGCCAGCGCCGTTGGCAGATCATAAATCCTTCCGGTTATTTTCGCCCCTACAGATATCAAAAACATACAGACTGCACGCATAGTAGACACACTTCCACCAGTCATCACGCCGTATTGAAGCAAAATCAACAGGGCAATTATCCCAGACGGCCAGATTCCCATTCCAGTCTTCATCAGAAGATTATAAATTCCCATCCCAATCACACTGATATGCAGCCCCGAAATTGCCAGAACATGCACAATACCAGCCATCTGGTAGCGAAGCTTTACTTCCTCATCCAGACTGCTTTTATCCCCGAGAACAATTGCCTGAAAAACCCCGGCTTCTTTTCCACCAATTCCATTCAGAACTTTACTGAGATATTTCCTTAGATCATTCATACCTTGTCGATAAGCAGAATAATTTTCCGATTTTTTTAACAATTCCGCCTTTTTCATAAAATAGAAAATATGCTGGCTGGCATAATACTGTCTGGCATCAAATTCTCCTGGATTTCGCATCTCACCTACTCTCTCCAGATTTCCAGACACCAAAACAACAGTTCCTGCCGGAACATCTTCTTTTTTCTTTAAAAATACTTTTACATTTTCAATAGATATTTTCTTCGGTTGATTTTCCTTTGATTGATTCTTCTTTGGTTGATAAATCAGATATGTATTGCTAAGATAAACAGATTGTGAAAATTCATTTTCTGTGGTCTGTGTCACTTCTCCGCAGATTGTGACCTTGGGATGTTCCCGGATCCAGGAGTCCACATTTTCCGGAACAGGATTTCCTCTGATCAGTGGAAATCCTGCCCGGTCGGCCACACACATAAGGAGCATCAAGACCAGACACACCATGCAAAGCGGTCTTTTCGTCATTTATAAACTCCTTTAGTATTTCATTTTATAAGCGTTATTGATTGATTTTTTCAAACACGCTCTAATTCTCTTTCAGGATCAGATCTGTATTTTTACTGAAAAGACTGTACAAAGATGTTCCATCACTTAACTTAGCCTCTGTATCACCTTCGATTGAAATCTGCACTTTATCAGCAGATGTCGTATCCAGAAGAGAATTTACCACGGAATAGATCATGGTGTTCACCGGGATATCAATTCCTGAATCTGAAAAAGCGGAACTAAAATCCACATAGCACACATTATCAGACACCTCTATTCCCAGAATATCCGTATTCTGCGGAATTGTTGGATAATGCCCTTTCACCATCGGTCCTTTGGCAAGCTGTTCCAGTATTACTCTCTCTCTTGGCAGAATTCTCTTATAATATACATTTCTCTGTTCTGCCACAAGATGCTCTCCTGTCTTGTCTGTAAAATACAGAGTAAAAGTATCATACCGATACGCATCTTTATCAGAGCCCCACATTTCTACAAAAGTGTTGCCGTCAAGCAAGCCTACAGCCTGTCCCTTGGAATCGGTAAGCTCCTGATTTCCTATAAAAATCTTTATGCCGGTGATTCCTGGAATCTGAAGAAAAGTTCTTGCCACACCTGCGCGCACCAGAATCTCCCTGGTTCGGGAAATATTACTGTAATCAGCATTAAACTCCAATTCCAGAAGGGATTCATTTAAGCGGTAAGTCACCAGCTGAACTCCTGCTGGAAGCAAAGGCAGGTTCTCTCCGCTGCTCTCCTGTCCATTCAGGATTCCCATTAAATCCTGGAGCATAAATTCTGCACTTTCCTGCTTCGGATAATATCTTGTCTTTGTTACTTTCGTTTCATCTTTGTTCAAGTAATATAGATAGTACTGATTGCTGACACTTTCAGTCTTCTCTCCCTGGCTTTCCACCGAGCATCCGGTAAGAAGGCCAATGATCAGAACCAGAGCCATCGCTGTACTCAACAATTTCTTCATCTGGCACCTCCTACGGAATATATGATAAAGGAATGCGGACAGTAAAGGTAGTTCCCTCGCCTTCCTTACTTGCCACCTGAATAGTTCCATGATGCATGGTCACAGCACTTCTGGTAATCGCAAGTCCAAGACCTGTGCCGCCAATTTCTTTGGAATGGGATTTGTCCACACGGTAAAAACGTTCAAAAATTCTTCCGATGGACTCCTCCGGAATGCCCATTCCGGAATCTGAAACCTTCACATAGAAATATTTATGGTCAGCGTCAAGGGTTACACGAACCCAGCCATCATCCACATTGTATTTAATACCATTCTCAACCAGATTGCTCACGGCAAGAGTAAACTTTACCTCATCCACATCTGCTTCAACAGGGCGGAAACTGTCCAGGATCAGATCAATGTGCCTCTTATCTGCAATTGGACGGAGTCTCTTCAGGATATCCTCCAGAAGCTGATTGATATTCAGGTGCTCCACATTCAGATCAGCTGCTTTCTTATCCATTTTTACAAGAGAAAGCAGGTCTGTGATGATCTTATTCTCCCGATCAATCTCTGCAGTGATATCGCCCATAAACTCCTGATACAGCTCCTCCGGCACCCCTTCCTGGCCCACCAGTGAATCGGCAAGTACCTTCATGGAGGTAAGCGGTGTCTTCAGCTCATGGGACACATTGGAAACAAACTCATTTCTGGACTCATCCAGAATCTTCATTCTGGAAAGCATTTTGTTGAACGCATCCGTAATAAGTGCTGTCTCTGTATAATCCGGGACAGAAATCTCCTCATTCTGGTATCCATCTGTCAAATCCTCAATGGACTTGGTAACTCTGGCAAACGGCTTTACAAGAACCGTAGAAAGCACATATCCAAGAAGGACCGCCAGCACAATAATGATTCCTGTGATCAGAAGACTCTTCTGTTCCAGCTCCAGAATATTCTCTGCAATTTCATTGGAGGAAAAGCTGATCAGCATAGCACCCTGAAGCTGCTTCACCTCCGGGCTTTTCACAGGGAGAGCCATCTCAATCTTCTGTGTCTTACTATTATAGCGGCTGGCTTCCTCACCTTTGAAGCATTTGATCACCATAGTGGAGATCAAAGTTTTTCCCTCATCTACGCCATAGGTATCCTTGATAATCCTGTAATCCCTGTCAACTAACAGAATTCTGCCATCATACACATTAGACAACAACTCCAGCTTGCTGTTTACATTCTGCGAGCTGGAGTCATTCATATAATTCTCTTTAATTAACAGGTTACACAGAATGTCACACTGCTTCTCAACAGTCTGCTTACGGACAGCCACAGCCTTGCTCTCATAGGCTGCCACCATCACATGAGCAACAATGACACTTGGTACGATTCCCAGAATGACCAGAATGATCAGAATACGAAAACGCAGACTTTTTAAAAAGCTTGGTTTCTTTTTCTCTGGCATGGCTTATGCCTGGAAATAATATCCCACACCCCATTTGGTGTGTACATATTTGGGCTCACTGGGATTCGCCTCAATTTTTTCACGTAAACGACGGATATGTACATCCACTGTACGAACATCACCAGGATATTCATATCCCCATACAATATTCAGCAGGTTCTCACGGCTGTACACTTTATTGGGATTAAACACCAGAAGTTCCAGCACATCAAATTCTTTGGCAGTCAGATTGATTTCCTTACCAGAAATAAACACGCGACGGCTCTCACAATCCATCTTCAGGTCACCAGCCTCTATTGTCTTCGCCTTGTCTTTTTCTTCCTGATTGCTGCCTGCACGGCGCATAATGGCCTTGATTCTTGCCTTTACCTCAAGAATATTAAATGGTTTGGTGATATAGTCGTCCGCGCCATACTCAAGGCCGAGGATCTTATCCATATCCTCACCTTTCGCTGTAAGCATTACAATAGGAACATTTGAAAATTCCCTGATCTGCTGGCATACTTCAAAGCCATCCATCTTGGGAAGCATAAGATCCAGAAGAATAATGTCATATTTCTTCTCTTTGGCCATCTCCAGGGCTTCTTCGCCATCGTAGGCACAATCCACATCCATTCCATCCTGTTCCAGACTGAAACGGATACCCTTTACTATCAGTTTCTCATCATCTACTACCAAAACTTTCCTGCTCATTTAAGAATCTCCCTTATCCAGTTGATATCTTGTCTTTTATCTTTGAAAAGGTACCCTCTTTGATACCTTCTACATTCATAATCTCTTCGATAGAAGCAAAGTCTCCATGCTCCTCTCTGTATGCAACAATGGCTTCTGCCTTTGACTGCCCGATTCCGCTTAAAGTGGAAAGCTGTCCGGCATCTGCAGTATTCAGATTAATTCGTGTATCATCGCCTACGCCATCTCCGAAACTTCCTGTATCTCTTCCAACAGTTCCCGATGGATTTTCTACTGAGCTGCCTTGAATTTCTTCCAACCCTAAATTCCCAGAATTGTCACCATCGTTCAATGCCTCTGGCACTTTCGCCATAGCAAGTTCCAGGTTCTCAGCCACTTCTTTCTCAGTAGGCACATAAATCTGCTGCCCATCTCCAATACTTCTGGCTCTGTTCAGATAATTTATGGCTGCCTCTGGCAAATATCCTCCTGCTGCATCAACAGCCTGGAAAATACGTGCTCCTTCATCCAGCTCATAAACGCCTGGATTTACAACGGCTCCGCATACATCAACGAATATTTTCTGTGGAATTGGCGTTTCTAGTGGCAAATCCAAAGCTGAATTTTCTGTATTCCCCTCTGATCCAGCATCTGAAACAACAGACTGTTTTTCGGGATTTTCCCCTGCCGCCACGTTATTCTCATACGCAGTGCTCTCTTCTCCTGCTTTTCTATTCGAGTTCTCTTCATCTGAATCCATCTCTTCCAGAAAAACCTCTTCCCGACGTGCGCAACCTGTCATTGCAGACGCCGTCCAGAGAAAGAACAAAACTGTCCAGATTCCACATCTGTATTTTATTTTTCTTCCCATGCAGGTTCCCCTTTCGCTTTATGCGCAGGTTCCCCTCCACTCATGCTTTACCTAATCTATTTTAACGAAACTTTACATTTTTTACAATACCATTTCTAAATTTTATCAGTCTTTTATCTATTTGCCTTATTTCTCCCATTTAAATATGACAATTCCTACAATCGCCACAGCCATGCCGATCAGTTTTCGCCACTGAAAATCCACTTTTTCTACACCAAACAGACCAAATAATTCAATTATATAGGCAACTGCCAGCTGGGAAATTACAATCAGCATAGCAGCCTTTGCAGGACCTAAACTTCCCATGCTTTGAATGACAGTTATTGTAATAAATGCTCCGATAATACCGCCAAGTAAAGTATATTTATTCTCCACCTGCCACAACGCGCCAACACTGTCCCTCCCGGTAAAAATCCACGCCAACACGCAGACCAGAAACGCCGAAAACTGTACCCAGCCGGTGGATACCCACAAGCTGGTCTGCTTAGTCATCTCTGTGTTAAAAACGCCTTGAATACTCATCAATGCACCAGATATCAACGCTACAAGAAATCCCCACATACAATACCTCCATAAACTATCCTATACTTCCAGATTCTTTCTCTAGAGCGTGTTTGAAAAAGGCTTTCTGCAAGATGTGCGTCACAATTTGTGGGAGATTTCGCCCGGATGAGGGCGCCGTAGCGGGCTACGGCAACCGAATTCGAGTGAAATATACCGCAAAGTGGGGCGTGCAGATTGCAGGAATGATTTTTCAAACACGCTCTAAGCCAATCGATGTTCTGACAGCCTCCAAAAGGATACTCCCTTTCCCGGGAAGAAAAGGAGGTGCACTTGCAGCAGGCACCTCCATAATAGTATTATATGTATTTTTCAAAGATTCATTCACTTCGCAAGTTTTTCGCTTTTTTTCGTAACGCAGCACCGGCAGTAATTAGACGCCGATAAGATCCAGAGAAAAGCAGGAATGATAATAGCAAGAACGCCCGTATTCCATACCATATGAAGCAGCATGGCTACCAATGTGCAAAAAGGAAGTACCTTTCCAGTCAGCAGATAAGTCTTATAGCTTGCTTCGTAAATTTCTTCCTTCTCTGCTTCGTCACAGCTTGCAAGCCACTGCTCCTGAAAGTTTATAGAAGTAGGATCACCTTTCTTATCCGGATAAATTCTCTGAACCAGCTTTATATAGCGAATCTGCCACATACCAAAATATCCAACCATTCCCACAAACACAACCAGTCCTGCTAAGAACATCCATGTCTCACCGTCACTCTGGCTCTCAATATATTTCATAGAGTATCCTGGTGAAATAAGCAGCATCATAAGAACAGTTCCCACTGTACTCGCAATCATCCCCCAGCTGGAGGACACTTCAATATGATACTGCAATTCATGATATTCTTCATCCTCTGCATCCTGTATCTGGCTTCCCATTCTCTTCATCTTTCCAAAATGGATCTCACAGATCATAATACAGATCGCACCGCAGATACATTCCAGCAGCACTGTATGATCACGTACAGCCAAAAGAAATGCATTCATCCCATGCCCAATAGCTGCTATAGAATTCTCCCCAGTGTATGATGTAACAAAGCCAAAAATTCCTCCAACAACACCACCAGCCAGCATAATCAGTACCATTTTTAAATAGGAATTCATTTTCTTCTTAGATTTTCCCTTATTCATCTTCTCCATCCTCCGTATAAGTAAAAATATCTTCCACTGTCACCTGACAGATCTTCGCCAGCTTCAAAGCCAGCGTCACTGAAGGTGAATAGTCTCCCCTCTCAATCAGGCTGATCGTCTGTCTGGACACACCAGCCAGTTTCCCCATGTCCGCCTGATTGATTCCAAGCCTGGCACGATATTCCTTCAATCGATTCTCCAGCGCCATTTCAAAGGCTCCTTTCTCATTTGTAGTGTATTCATTTTTTTGAAATGACTTATTTCATTGTCATTATGACAAGTTTATTTGTCATTCCTTGTATTTGCATAATATCATTGACAACTTTACTTGTCAACAGGTTTTTTATATTTTCCCAAAACAACCTTGCAATCCTGTTATATCTCTACTGAAAACCGCTTTTCCAGTCTTTCTTCTGACATTATGCAAAAATATTTTCGAAATTTTCTATATTTTCCATCTATTCAACAGCTCTCACAATTGATATAATATTTTCAACAAATATGACAGCCGGGCTGGCATGTCAACTTGAAAGGAGAATCACAATGGCAGACGAAAAGAACATTGGTACCCCAGCAGAAGAGGAAATCGAGATCATCACCCTCACCGACGAAAACGGGGAAGACATGGATTTTGAGTTCCTGGACCTTGTTGAGTATGAAGGAAAGCGCTACGCAGTTCTTCTCCCACCTGTAGAGGACGTGGAAGGTGAGGACGAGAACGAAGATGAAGAAGTACTGATTCTTCAGGTTGAGGACGACGGAAATGAAGAAAACGAGAGCTATGTTTTCGTTGATGACGATGACATTCTCACCGCTGTTTTTGACATTTTCAAAGAGAAATTTAAAGACGAATTCGACTTCGCAGAAGAGTAAATTCACAAAAAGCTTTTAAGCAGCTGTACTCTATACAGTGTAAAAAGTTCCATCCCCCAACTTTTGACAAGATATATGTCAGGATTTATGGGCGATTGCCGGAATAATTTTTTAAAACAGAATCTTGAGCAATAGAAAAAAGGTACCTGAAAACCATTTCAAAGTACCTTTTTTCTGTCATTTTATTCTCATTTATAGCTTAAAATCAACCTACAATGCTTTTTTAGTGAATCTTTTTTAATTTTCACCTATTTTTTCACCAAAACTCCAGCCCTGATTTACGCCAGACATTCATCCAAAATCTCCGCCATTTCATCGATATCCGCCTTGGTAATCACAAGCGGAGGCACAATACGAAGCACGTCGCTTCCTGCAGAAATAACCAGCAGTTTCTTCTCCAGAGCCTTCTTAACAATCTCTCCTACAGGTCGTCCTGCAATGACGATTCCCTGCATGAATCCCATACCTCTTCTTGCTGCAGCACACTCATGTTTTTCCACAAGTTCATCCAGTTTTTTTTCAAGATATGGGGTTAATTCCTGTACATGAGTAAGGATCATATCCTTCTCATAAATGTCAAAAACCTTGCTTACAGCCGCACATACAAACGGATTTCCGCCATAGGTTGTACCATGGTCTCCCGGCTTCAAAGAAGCCTGTGCAACCTTCTTACTCAACACAAATGCACCAACAGGAACACCGCATCCAAGCGCTTTTGCACAGGTCATAATATCCGGCTGTACACCGTATGCCTGCCATGCAAAATAATATCCGGAACGTCCCATTCCGCACTGGATTTCATCCAGAATAAGGAGAATATCTTTCTCATCACACAGTGCGCGAACGCCCTCCAGAAACTCTCTTTCCGCTGGATAAATACCGCCTTCTCCCTGTACAGTCTCCATAATAATTGCACATGTTTTATCTGTAACCTGGGCTTTTACACTCTCAAGATCATTGAAATCAGCAAATTTCACACCACCCATGAGCGGCTCAAAAGGCTCACGGTAATGTGCATTTCCAGTGACAGAAAGTGCTCCAATAGATCTGCCATGGAAAGAATGATTCATGGCAATGATCTCATGATCTGCATGTCCGTCACGTTCATAAGCATACTTTTTCGCAGCCTTTAATGCACCTTCAATAGCCTCTGTACCACTGTTTGTAAAGAAAGCCTTGTCCATGCGGCTTGCATTTACCAGCTTTGCGCCAGCTTCGATAATTGGCTCATTGTAATACAAATTAGAAATATGAGTCAGCTTATCAATCTGTTCTTTCAGTGCTTCATCATATCCAGGATAATGATATCCAAGCGAATTTACAGCAATTCCTGCTGCAAAATCCAGATATTTGGAGCCTTCAGAATCAAAAAGGTGCACACCCTCTCCACGTTCAAAAACAACAGGAAAACGATTATATGTATGAAGAATACTGGACTCCGCTTCTTCCATCTGATTATTCATGTTCATGGTAATATTTCTCTCCATCCTCTCTTAAAATAGCAGTTCCGATACCTTTGTTTGTAAAGATTTCCAACAGTAAACTATGAGGAATTCTTCCATCAAGAATATGAACCCGGTTAACACCATGCTCAATTGCTTCAATACAGTTATTCAGCTTCGGAATCATTCCGCCGCCAACATATCCATCCTCGATCAGTTTTCTGGCATCCTGAATATGAAGCTCAGAAATCAGAGATGACGGATCATCTTTATCCCTATAAACTCCCTCAATATCAGAAAGAAATGCAAGCTTCTCTGCATGTACAGCCTCTGCAATTGCGCAGGCTGCATCATCTGCATTAATGTTATAGCTGTCATAATTATCATCAAATCCGATTGGAAAAACAATCGGAAGAAAATCTTTTTCCAGCAGATCATAAAGAATTTTCGGGTTTACTTCTGTAATATCCCCTACAAATCCAATATCCTCTCCATTGGAATATTTCTTCTTACATTTCAGCAATCCACCGTCTTTTCCACTGATACCAACAGCCTGTACGCCAAGAGATTCCACATGGGAAACAAGTTCTTTGTTTACTTTGGCAAGGACCATTTCTGCTATTTCCATTGTCTGGGAATCTGTTACCCGAAGACCATTGATAAACTTAGCCTCCATGCCTACTTTTCCAACCCATTTGCTGATTTCCTTGCCGCCACCATGTACGATAATTGGCTTAAATCCAACCAGTTTCAGGAGAACTGCATCCTTAATTACATTCGCCTTCAATTTTTCATCCAGCATAGCACTTCCGCCATACTTTATTACAACAATTTTACGGTTAAAACGCTGTATGTAAGGAAGCGCCTCAATCAGTACCTCTGCCTTATCAAGATATTTCTGATTTACCATTTTTTCTCTTAACCTTTCTTTCCTATATCTTTATGTTACAAAAGTCCTACAACTGCATGCCTTTCAGTCTTCCTCTGGCATCTAATTTACACACTCTCAAGCTTTAATATCAAGAACGATAATCTGCATTAATTTTCACATAATCATAAGTAAGATCACAGCCCCATGCAGTTGCTTTTGCGTCACCCATCTTCACATCTGCAATAGCTGTTACCTCATCCTCAGACAGGATTCTGGTTGCCTCTGCTTCATCATATCCTGTTGAAACACCGTTCTCAATAATCTTTAATTTTCCTGCGCGGCTCTCAAAATACAGGTCAACTTTTTCCGGATCAAACTGTACTCCAGAATATCCCATAGCGCATAAAATCCGTCCCCAGTTTGCATCGTGACCATAAATTGCAGCCTTTGTAAGAGAAGAAGTTACTACGGATTTGCTAAGCGTAACTGCATCTTCTTTTGTCTTAGCGCCCACAATTTTCACTTCAAAAAGTGCAGTCGCACCCTCTCCGTCACCTGCAATTTTCTTTGATAAACAGGTATTAATATAATTCAAAGCCTCCATAAATTTATCAAAATCAGCACCCTCTTCTGTGATCTCAGGGTTGCCTGCCATGCCGTTTGCAAGGAGCAAAACAGTGTCATTTGTGGAAGTATCGCCATCTACAGAAACCATATTAAAGGTATCTTTAATATTTGCACTTAGTGCTTTTTGAAGCATTTCCTTGGAAATTGCAGCATCTGTTGTGACAAATCCAAGCATGGTACACATATTAGGATGGATCATTCCGGATCCCTTGCACATACCGCCAACTGTTACTGTTTTTCCACCAATTTCGATCTGTACAGCAACCTCTTTTTTTACGGTATCTGTAGTCATGATAGCCTTGGCTGCCTCTGTTCCGGCCTCTAAAGAACCGTCAAGCTTCGGAGCCATAGCCTTTACACCATTTACAATTCTGTCAATCGGAATCTGCATTCCAATCACGCCTGTAGATGCAACCAGCACGCTATCTGCAGGGATTCCAAGTATCTCAGAAGCTGCATCAGCAGTCGCCTTACAATAGCCATATCCTTCTGCTCCGGTACATGCATTTGCAATACCGCTGTTGCAGATCACAGCCTGTGCAGATGGGTGATTATAGACCACATTCTGATCCCATTTTACAGGAGCTGCCTTCACCACATTTGTTGTAAAAGTGCCAGCTGCAACACATGGAACTTCACTGTAAACCATGGCCATATCTGTACGGCCTTTGTATTTAATTTCTGCTGCTGCCGCAGCTGCTTTAAACCCCTTTGCTGCGGTAACACCACCTGTAATTATTTCCATATTGATACTCCTCCTTTGCCCGATCAGGCAAATTATATGTTTATTTTTCAATGTAACTCAGTCCTGAAATCAGGCCCGGAGCCTGTCTCCAATTTCACTTTTACGGATACATCGGAACCTGTAATAATCCTTCCGCTTCATCAAACCCAAACATCAGATTCATATTCTGAACTGCCTGTCCGGCAGCACCTTTTACCAGGTTGTCAATAGCTCCCATCATGATGATTCTGTGGGTTCTCGGATCGATTTTGAAATTCACATCCACGTAATTACTGCCCTCTACCCACTTTGTCTGCGGACACACATCCTTATCCAGAACCCTCACAAATGTCTCATTCTCATAGCATGCATCATAAGCAGCTTTTACTTCTTCGTAGGTCACATCCTTTGTCAGGGAAGCGTATGCTGTAACCAGAATGCCTCTGTTCATTGGAACAAGATGCGGGGTAAAATTAATGGTCACTTCCTGTCCGCAGGCATATCCTAACTGATCTTCGATCTCTGGTGTATGTCTGTGTGTGGCAACACCGTAAGCCTTGATATTTTCATTTACTTCACAATAAAGATTATCAACCTTAGCCCCTCTTCCAGCACCCGTCGTTCCGGATTTAGCATCAATAATAATCGTGTTCGGATCAATCATTCCAGCCTTTAACAATGGGTAAATAGAAAGTGTAGAACAAGTTGGATAGCATCCCGGATTCGCGATCAGACGAGCTTTTTTGATGTCCTCACGGTTAATCTCACATAATCCGTACACAGCTTCATCAATAAACTGAGGGGATTTGTGCTCAATTCCGTACCATTTTTCATATTTCTTCACATCTTTAATACGGAAGTCTGCACTTAAATCAATTACTTTCGCTCTGGAAAGGATTCCCTCATTTACAAGAGAAGCACACAGCCCCTGCGGTGTTGCAGTGAAAATCACATCAACCTCATCTGCCAGAGCTTCCATGTTATCGTCCATACATTTTGCATCTACCAGCTTAAAAAAGTTCTGATAAATTCCAGCATATTTTTTATCAATGTAGCTTCTGGATCCATACCATGCTACTTCCACATTTTTATGTCCCAGAAGGAGACGTACAATTTCATTTCCCGCATAACCGGTTGCTCCAATAATTCCAGCTTTTATCATTTTAGTGTCCTCCATTATTATGGTGTCAAAAGCATGCTTTTTCAAACAGGCTCTAGAACTCATACTTGTTACTCTGTTCACTGGCAACAATGTCCGTTTTGTGAACGGAGTGAACAGTAACATGTGCTTTATAAACAATGATGAATGAATTATACATCTTCTTTGCATATTATGCAATAGTCATTTTTTCCTTATTTTCCATTCAATCTATCTTTTTTTGTGCATTTCAACGCGTATTTACCTATTATATGATGCATTTTTATGCAAAGTTTTTATAAATTTTTTTCAAATTTACTATTGCATATTTATGAGTATTGTTGTATATTATTCTTTGTGAATAACGTACAGAACGTAAGAGCCGTTATCACGATGAATATTTATTCAAAATTTAATATGCTTTATAACCCTATCTGTTTCAGAGGGATAAAAGAAAAGAGGTAAATATTATGAAAGAAAAAGTTGTACTTGCATATTCAGGCGGACTTGATACCACAGCATTGATTCCGTGGCTGAAAGAAACATTTGATTATGATGTTGTCTGCTGCTGCGTTAACTGCGGACAGGGAAATGAGCTGGACGGACTTGAGGAAAGAGCAAAGCTTTCCGGAGCTTCCAAATTATATATTGAGGATATCGTAGATGACTTCTGCGACAACTATATTATGCCGTGTGTTGAGGCAGGTGCTGTATATGAGCACAAATATCTTCTTGGTACTTCCATGGCACGTCCTGCTATTGCCAAGAAACTGGTTGAGATTGCAAGAAAAGAGAACGCTGTTGCAATCTGTCACGGCGCAACTGGTAAAGGAAATGACCAGATCCGTTTTGAGCTTGGAATCAAAGCTCTTGCACCAGACATCAAGATCATTGCTCCATGGCGTATGACAGACGTTTGGACCATGCAGTCCCGTGAAGACGAGATCGCGTTCTGCCAGGCTCATGGTATCAATCTTCCATTCGATGCAAAACACAGCTACAGCCGTGACCGTAACCTGTGGCACATCAGCCATGAGGGACTTGAGCTTGAGGATCCGGCGCAGGCTCCAAACTATGATGATATGTTAGTACTCAGCGTAACACCTGAGAAAGCTCCGGATAAAGAGACCGAAATCACCATGACATTTGAGGCAGGTGTTCCAAAGACCTTAAATGGAAAGGCAATGAAAGTTTCCGAGATCATCACAGAACTGAACAAGCTTGGCGGCGAGAACGGAATCGGCATTATCGATATCGTTGAGAACCGTGTTGTAGGTATGAAATCCCGTGGTGTTTATGAGACTCCTGGTGGAACAATCCTTATGGAAGCACATGAACAGCTTGAGGAGCTGATCCTTGATCGTGAAACTCTGGAAACCAAGAAGAAACTTGGCAGCCAGCTGGCTCAGGTTGTTTACGAAGGAAAATGGTTCACACCACTTCGTGAGGCAATCCAGGCATTCGTAGAGTCCACACAGAAATATGTAACTGGTAAAGTAAAATTCAAACTTTATAAAGGCAACATCATCAAAGCCGGAACCACTTCTCCATACAGCCTTTACAATGAATCTCTTGCTTCCTTCACAACAGGTGATATGTACGATCACCATGATGCAGACGGATTCATCACTCTGTTCGGTCTGCCGCTGAAAGTTCGTGCAATGAAGCTTGCAGAAGTAGAAAGTCAGAAACAGACCAACGACTGATCTTCATAAAAATAAGCAAAAAATATCTCCGGAAGTTCTTAATCCTCCCGGAGATGTTTTTTTGCAGCTTTTTTGTTTTATGTAAACCAATTATTTTCCAGCGCTTATTTTATTTAGCATCCAGCGCTCATTAAAAATTTTCTCAACTGATTTTTACCTTCTTCTGCTCCAGCCTCTCAGACACCCATTCCTTAAACAATGTATAAATTACAGACACCAACGGAATAAAAATCAGCATTCCCACAATTCCCATAAGATTTCCGCCCAGAGTCACTGCAACCAGTACCCAGATTGCCGGCAGTCCCACAGAGTTTCCAACTACGTGAGGATAGATCAGATTTCCCTCAATCTGCTGCAGGATCAAGAACAATACCAGAAATGCCAAAGCCTTCAGAGGACTTACCATCAAAATCAGGAAAAATCCCACCCAGCATCCAATAATTCCGCCAAACACAGGAATCAGCGCAGTAAAACTGATCAGCACTCCGATCAGCATTGCATATGGAAATCTTCCGATTGTCATGGAAACAAAGAACATGCTTCCCAGGATCACCGCCTCTATGCACTGCCCGGTAATAAAGCTTGAAAACACCTTACTTGCCAGTGTACAAACATGTCCCAGATATTCCACTGTTTTCACAGGTAAGATCGCATAAGCCGCTTTCAGGACCTGCCTGCCCAGCTTCTCTTTCTGAAGGAGCACATAACAGGAAAACACAAAACCAATTGCAAAATTCATAGCCATGCTCACCAGTCCCATAGTCACGGTAATAGTGGAGGATACCAGATTGTCCGCCCCACTTCTCAAAACGCTCACAATAGAATCAATAATTTTCTGCGGATCAATTTCTATGGTAGATGCCCATTTCACAATTTCAGAATCACTCTGGAAGGTATCTGTCAGCCATTTCTGAACTAACGGAATATCTTCTTCCACCTTTTTCACAACATTTACCAGAGTTCTTCCAAGCTCCGGTGCCACAATCAGTACTACAACGAGAATCGCCAGCACCACCAGAACAATGGAAAAGATCAGGCTCACCGGTCTTGCAAATTTTGCTGCTGCACGTCCCCTCCTGTCTTCTTTTTCCTTTGCTTTTCCAAAAACATGCCGCTCAATAAATGCCATAGGTACATTCAGCACAAACGCCATAGCTCCACCCAACACAAATGGCAGAAGAAGTCCCCACACAATTTTCACATACTTCAGCACCACATCCAGATTCTGCACTCCCAGATACAGAAGCACTGAAAAAGCGATCAGCCACCTTATCTTTTTCATATTTTCCTTATTTAGTTCCACTATTTTCAACCTCCTCCTTTCTTTCTCAGTACACTTTTGTTCTGCATATCTTACCACAAAATCCACTTTTTGACCAGTTATCCCTTTCTTTTTCCCACCTCTTTTAATTCAACGTGTTACTGTTCCCTCCGTGACCAGTAACACGCTTCGCGATGCAAAAGAATCATGCTTTGCATGATTTCGCGCCGCAATTCTCTGGTTTTCTGTGAACTTTATTGACACTTTTCCACGTTAACGCTATAATATTGATTAAATATCGTTTGCTCTAGAGCGTGTTTGAAAAAGGCTTTCTGCAAGATGTGCGTCACAACTTGTGGGAGATTTTTTTATAATTATATTGTGGGGTTTTTCCCCGGCGAAAAGGAGGTATCTTCACTAAATGAAACAGATATCAGGCAATAAGCTGCTGGTAAAAGCACTGAAAGAAGAAGGTGTTGAGTACGTTTTCGGTTATCCCGGAGCATGTACCATCGATATCAGCGATGAATTATACAAACAGGATGATGTCACCGTAATCCTTCCACGTCACGAGCAGGCACTGGTTCACGCAGCCGATGCTTACGCACGTACCACTGGAAAAGTTGGCGTATGTCTTGTAACAAGCGGTCCTGGTGCTACCAACCTTGTCACAGGCCTTGCTACAGCCAATTACGACAGCGTTCCTCTGGTGTGCTTCACCGGTCAGGTAGCACGTCATCTGATTGGAAACGATGCATTCCAGGAAGTTGATATTGTAGGAATTACCCGCAGTATTACCAAGTATGGAGTCACTGTACGCAACCGTGAAGATCTTGGACGTATCATCAAGGAAGCCTTCTATATTGCACGTACCGGACGCCCTGGGCCGGTTCTTATTGACCTGCCCAAGGATGTAATGGCTGAACTTGGCAGTGCAGAATATCCAAAGAGCGTAAATATCCGCGGCTACAAGCCAAACACCAGTGTCCACATCGGACAGCTGAAACGTGCGATCAAAACACTTTCCAATGCAAAGAAGCCTCTCTTCCTGGCAGGCGGCGGAATCAATATTTCCCATGCCAATAAGGTATTCCAGGAAGTAGTGGAAAAGACCGGTGTTCCGGTTGTAACTACTATTATGGGACGAGGTGCAATTCCTACCAACCATCCGCTTTTTATCGGAAACCTTGGCATGCACGGTGCCTATGCAGCCAATATGGCTGTAAGCAACTGTGACGTACTTTTTTCCATTGGAACACGTTTTAACGACCGAATCACAGGAAAGCTTCATGAATTTGCCCCTAATGCCCAGATTATCCATATTGACATTGACACGGCCTCTATTTCCAGAAACATCCAGGTAGATATTCCAATCGTTGCAGATGCAAAAGATGCCCTTGCAAAAATGTCCGAATACGTTTCCGACTATGCCAGCAAAAAATGGAACAGTGAGATAAACAGCTGGAAGCAGGAACATCCTCTTGTAATGCGTCCAAATGACAGATTAAGTCCGGTTGACATCATTAACCAGATCAACTGCCAGTTTGAAGAAGCCATCATTGTCACGGATGTCGGACAACACCAGATGCTGGTTTCCCAGTATGCTGAGATCACACCAGGCAAACAGCTTGTTATGTCCGGAGGACTTGGCACCATGGGATACGGTTTTCCCGGTGGTGTAGGCGCAAAGATCGGTAATCCGGACAAACCGGTTATTGTTATTTCCGGCGACGGTGGAATGCAGATGAATATTCAGGAATTTGCCACAGCTGTTCTGGAAGAGCTTCCACTGATCCTTTGTGTATTTAATAACGAATATCTTGGTATGGTTCGTCAGTGGCAGAAGCTTTTCTATGGCAAACGCTACAGCATGACCAATCTTCGCTCCGGTGCCCTTTCCCGCCGTACAAATGGCGAGGAATACCCGAAATATACACCGGATTTTGTAAAGCTGGCAGAAAGCTACGGTGCCAAAGGGATCCGGGTTTTCAATAAAAATGAGGTTGCCGCAGCCTTTGAAGAAGCAAAGAAAAATACCAAAGTTCCGACTCTGATCGAGTTCATCATTGATCCTGAAGAAATGGTTTATCCGATGGTAAAGCCTGGCGGAACACTGGAAGATTTAATTATGGATTGTTAATTAACAGGAGGTTTATCCAATGGCAGATAAAGGCATGAAAAAAAGATGGATTTCCCTCTACGTAGAAAACCAGGTAGGTGTTCTGTCCAAGATTTCCGGACTTTTCTCCGGCAAAAGCTATAACCTGGACAGCCTCACCGTTGGTACTACAGAGGATCCTACCGTTTCCCGAATGACCATCGGAACTGTAAGCGACGATGAAACGTTCGAACAGATCAAGAAACAGCTGAACCGAATGGTAGAAGTCATCAAAGTTATTGATTTCACCAATATGTTCGTCCGCATGAAAGAGATTCTTTACATCAAGGTTTTTAACTGCTCTTCTGAGGACAAAGTTGAATTATTCCAGATTGCTGAGACTTTCAAAGCCAGAGTCATTGATTACGGTAAAGACAGCCTACTTCTGGAATTCGTACAGACAGCGACCAAAAATGATGCAGTTGTCAAACTGATCAAAGAAGAATTCGGCCGCATCGAAGTAGTCCGAGGTGGAAGTGTAGGAATTGAATCCATCAGCATGATGGAAAGATAATTTAAACGATGATGCCCCTCCTGTTAAAGGAGGGCATTTTTGTAAATTTTACGAGGGGATAATCCATTATGAAAAAACAACAAATACCATTAAAAAATTCACTGATTCTCCTTTTGACAGCAACGATCTGGGGAATCGCCTTTGTAGCACAAAGTGAGGGCGGTGAAGCTGTCGGCCCTCTCACTTTCAATGCCACAAGAAACATTATCGGTTCTCTGGTGCTGATCCCGGTTATTTTACTGCTCAATAAAATAAATCCACAGAGCAATTCAGCTGATTTCACAGAATCCGACAGACAGCCAATGGCATCCAGCGGTTCAAATCCATTTTCCCGCAACAAAACCTTAATTGCCGGCGGCATAATCTGCGGTATCTGCCTGTGTCTTGCTTCCAACTTCCAACAGTTTGGCATCCAGTACACCTCCGTTGGAAAAGCAGGTTTTCTCACTGCATGCTACATTATCATCGTCCCGATCCTTGGACTTTTTATGAAAAAGAAATGCAGTCCTTTTATCTGGGTTGCGGTTGTAATGGCACTGATTGGTCTCTATCTGCTTTGCATCACAGACGGCTTTTCCATTGGAAAGGGAGACTTTCTGGTCCTGATCTGTGCTTTCCTGTTTTCCCTGCACATTCTGGTCATTGATTACTTTTCACCAAAGACAGATGGAGTAAAAATGTCTTGCATCCAGTTTCTGGTCTGCGGAATCCTCACTGCTATCCCAGCCATAATTCTGGAGCATCCCAATCTTTCTTCATTCAGTGGTGCCTGGGGCGCTACTCTCTATGCCGGCGTTATGTCCTGCGGTGTCGCCTACACCCTCCAGATCGTGGGCCAGAAAAATATGAACCCAACCGTAGCCTCCCTGATTCTCAGTCTGGAATCCTGCATCTCTGTCCTCGCCGGCTGGATTATCTTAGGACAGAAATTAAGCCCCCGGGAAATCATCGGTTGTGTGGTAATGTTCGGGGCTATCGTTCTTGCCCAGCTGCCGCAGAAAGAAACTGCCAGTGAAAAATAACGCGCTCTAGAGCCTGTTTGAAAAATTCTTGCAGAAAGCCTTTTTCAAACACGCTCTAAATCTTCCAAAACCCAAAGTAAGAGGTAACGCTTGAACCTTCCAAACGTTACCTCTTACTTATTTACCCCATATCACCCATTATACAGCTGATAATATTTACCTTTCTGCGCAATTAACTCATCATGAGAGCCTCTCTCAATAACACGTCCCTGCTCCAGAACCATAATACAGTCACTGTTTCTGACTGTGGATAACCTATGTGCAATTGCAAATGTAGTTCTGCCTTCCATCAGCTTATCCATACCATCCTGTACAAGCTTCTCTGTACGGGTATCAATAGAGCTGGTAGCCTCATCCAGGATCAGAACCGGCGGATCTGCTACTGCCGCCCTGGCGATTGCAAGCAGCTGTCTCTGTCCCTGGCTTAAATTAGCACCATTATTGCGAAGCATAGTATGATAACCATCCGGCAGTCTTCGGATAAAGCCATCCGCATTCGCCAGCCTGGCAGCTGCAATAACTTCCTCATCTGTGGCATCCAGTTTTCCATAACGGATATTCTCCATAACGGTAGCAGTAAACAGATTAGTATCCTGAAGAACGATACCCATGGAACGTCTCAGATCACCCTTTTTGATCTTATTTATATTGATGCCATCATAACGGATCTTACCATCCTGAATATCATAGAAACGATTCAGAAGATTGGTAATTGTCGTCTTACCGGCACCCGTGGAGCCGACAAATGCAATTTTCTGTCCTGGCTTCGCATACATCTTCACATCGTGAAGCACGATCTTGTCATCACGATATCCGAAGTCAACGCCATCCAGAACAATATCACCTTTCAATTCGATATAATCTGTTTTGCCAGTGGCTTTGTGAAAATGCTTCCATGCCCAGCGTCCTGTACGTTTCTCGGACTCAACCAGCTTACCATTCTCTTCTTTCACATTTACCAGGGTCACATATCCGTCATCTACCTCCGGCTTCTCGTCCAGAAGGTCGAAGATACGCTTCGCTCCGGCAAGTGCCATAACAATACTGTTAAACTGCTGGCTTACCTGGTTGATCGGCTGGCTGAAGCTCTTGTTAAAAGTAAGAAAACTTGCCAGGCCGCCAAGAGTAAATCCACCCACACCGTTTACGGCCAGCACGCCTCCAACAATGGCGCACAGCACATAGCTGATATTTCCAATCTGCGCACAGGTAGGCATCAGCACGTTTGCAAATTTGTTGGCATTATTTGCGCTCTCAAACAGCTGGTCATTCAGCTCATTAAACTTCTCAAGGCTTTCTTCCTCATGGCAGAATACCTTTACAACCTTCTGGCCTTCCATCATTTCCTCGATGTAACCATTTACAATACCAAGATTCTTCTGCTGCTCCATGAAATACTTGCCGCTGAGTCCTGCAAGATTTTTACTTGCCACCAGCATCACTCCAACCATGACCAGAGTCACGATGGTAAGAGGCACATTCAAAATAATCATACTTATCAATACACTGACAATGGTGATCACACTGGAGATCAGCTGTGGAATACTCTGGCTGATCATCTGGCGCAGTGTATCAATATCATTGGTGTAGATAGACATGATATCGCCATGTGCATGTGTATCAAAATATTTAACAGGAAGTGTTTCCATGCGCTCAAACATCTCATTTCGAAGATTGCGTAGGGTGCCCTGACTGACATAGATCATCAGACGGTTGTACGTATATGTGCACGCCACCCCAATTGCATAAAAACAGGCTACACGAAGAATTGCCATTGCAAGAGGATGGAAATCCGGAGTCTCAGATTGAAGCATAGGCATGATATACTGGTCAATCAAAGTCTTCATAAACATGGTTCCCTGCACATTGGCAAGAACACTTACCACAATGCCGATCACAACTACAATAATATGGATCCTGTAGTTCTTAAAAATATACCCCATCAGTCTTCCAAGCATCTTGCCCGGATTCTCTACCATAGGGCCTGAACGGAAGGCTGCCCCGCTGCGGCCTGGCTTCTTTATCGGTCTTTCATTGCTCATGCCTGCTCACCTCCTCTATTCTCATCAAAATCTCCACCACCCTTTATCTGTGAATTATAAACCTCCTGATAAATGGCATTGGTTTTCATCAGTTCCTCATGAGTTCCAAATCCGCTGATTTTTCCCTCATCCATGACAATGATCCTGTCCGCACTCTGAATACTGGAAATACGCTGTGCAATGATCAACTTGGTAGTATCCGGAATTTCTTCTGCAAAAGCTCTTCTGATACGTGCATCTGTGGCAGTATCTACCGCACTTGTGGAATCATCCAGAATCAGTACTTTGGGTTTCTTAAGAAGAGCTCTGGCGATACACAGACGCTGTTTCTGACCGCCGGAAACATTGGTTCCGCCCTGCTCAATATAAGTATTGTATTTGTCCGGCATTTTCTCAATGAAGTCATCCGCACAGGAAAGCTGACACGCTCTGCGGCACTCTTTCTCCGAAGCCTCTTTATTTCCCCAGCGCAGATTCTCCAGAATGGTACCGGAAAACAGCACATTCTTCTGAAGTACAACTGCCACCTGGTTACGCAGACTATCCATATGGTAGTCACGCACATCCACACCTCCAACTTTCACTGATCCGGAGCTTACATCATAAAGCCGGCTGATCAGGTTTACCAGACTGGACTTGGCGCTTCCGGTTCCACCGATAATACCAATAGTTTCTCCTGCGCGGATAGAAAGATTGATATCCTTCAGCACCGGCTCCTTACTGTCCTTCTTATAGCTGAAATCCACATGGTCAAATTCAATACTTCCGTCTGCAACTTCCATAACCGGATCCTGCGGATCATGAAGATCTGCTGTTTCATTAATAACCTCAGTTACACGCTCTGCACTTGCTGCGCTCATGGTGACCATAACAAATACCATGGAGAGCATCATAAGGCTCATAAGAATATTCATACAATATGTAAGAAGACTCATCAATTCACCTGTAGTCAGACTGCCGCCAACGATCATGTTCGCACCAAGCCAGCTGATTCCAAGAATACATGCATATACTGTAAACTGCATAACCGGCATATTCATAACTACCAGCTTCTCAGCTCTTACAAACATTTCGTAAACTTTATTGCAGGCTTTCTGAAACTTAGTGGTCTCATATTCCTCACGTACATAAGCCTTCACAACGCGGACTGCGCTGATATTCTCCTGCACGCTGGCATTTAAATCGTCATATTTCTCAAATACTTCCCGGAAATACTTCGTCGCCTTTTTCATAATAAATACGAGAAAACATCCAAGAAAAATAACGGCAATAAGGTAAATGCTGGCAACCCTTGCATTGATCATAAACGCCATCGCCATGGCACAGATCAGACTGGCCGGGGCACGGGTACACATACGCAGGATCATCTGGTATGCATTCTGCAGGTTGGTCACGTCTGTAGTCAGACGTGTGATCAGACTTGCAGTACTGAACTTGTCAATGTTTGAAAATGAAAATGTCTGAATGTTCGTATACATTGCTTTACGAAGATTACGGGCAAAACCGGAGGATGCGTATGCTCCGTATTTTCCCCCAAGAATACCGGTAACAAGTCCTGCAACAGCAAGAAGCGCCATAATGGCACCTTTTCTGTAAAGATAACTGATATTACCGGCTTCCACACCGTTGTCGATCATATCTGCCATTACAAGAGGAATCATTGTCTCCACCACAACCTCCAGTATCATAAATACCGGTGTGAGGAAGGAGGCCTTCTTAAACTCCTTTACCTGGGCAAGTAATGTCTTTATCATCAGGTTCTCCCCTTTCTGTTTTGTTTTTCTTTTTACTTGTGCTGACTTTTCCGGCAGTCCGCCGGCTTATCTTAGTTTTCATCCCGCAGACAGCACTCTCTTTGGGCATTTTCCCGGATCATGTCCAGAACTTCCATAAAGCATTCCAGTTTTTCCTGGGGAATATCAGACTTTAACACATCCTGGATCCTGTCAAAATTCTCCATAATTTCCATCTGAAATTCCATCCCCTTTTCCGTAAGCACCAGACGCTTCAACCTGGCATCTCTTGGAATAGATTCTCTGGTAATAAGCCCTTTCTTTTCCATTGCCTGAAGGATTCCTGACGCAGTAGAACGCGCCATCTGAAATTCTGCTTCCAGGTCTTTCTGAAAAACAGCTTCTTCTGAATGCCGGTACAGATAACCAATGATCCAACCCTGCATGCGGTTAATTCCGGCTTTCTCATCCACCTTGGACTGATACGAATTCACCAGACGCCCAATTACCTGATTGAGAGTACGAACCTCATACCCTATTTGCCGTTCCGCCCTGCAGCACTCATCAGGACCAGTTTTCTTCTTTTTCTCCATCTTTCCCTTCTTTCATATACTTCCATACAAAATAGTTCATGTGCGAACTGTTCGGGTTCGAACTGTTCGTGCACGAACTAATTATAAGGGGCATGTTTCTGAATGTCAATCCTGTTTTTTCAATATCCGCTTTGCTATTTGCTCGCGGAGCGTTTTTTGTGTAATAGGAAATTACTCCGTAATATTCCTATTACACAAAAAAATACCAGAAGCAAAATTCCCATTGCTCCTGGCATCCCTTTTTATTTCGAATAAAAGCTCCACTCCCTTTCATCCACAGGCAGGTCTTCCATCTGATAATTCTCAATCCGGATGAAACTTCCCATCTCGATTTCCTGAATCATACGCTCAATTCCGGAAAGCTCTCCCTGGACTTCCATTTCCACTCTGCCATCCCACAGATTGTCCACCCAGCCGGTAAGATCATTGGCTCTCGCCGCATTTTTGGCACGGTAACGAAATCCAACGCCCTGCACCTGCCCGGAAAAATATATGTGTTTTCTCACTATCGCCATCTTTTGTCACTCCTTATGTACCTTATGATATACGTCAATACCGGCAGATGCAAGAATTTTTATTATTTTCCCTCAAAAATCTGAGCAATCGGGGAATCCGATGACAAAATAACGGTCTTGTTTTCTCCTTGCATAGAAGCTTTCAGTGCTTCAAGACTTCTTACGAAGGAATAAAATTCACTTCTCTCATCTTCCCCATAAGCCTGGGAAAGAATTTTCATATATTCCTGTTCCCCTTCTGCCTTCAAAATCTCAGCCTGCTTCTTCGCATCTGAAATCTGAATGGTCACTTCCTTATCCGTCTTGTTCTGGATTACTTTTGCTTCTGAATCGCCTTCTGCTTTATATGTAGCAGCAATATTATCACGCTCTGAGATCATTCTCTCATACACAGCAGCCTTATTATCGTCCGGCAGATCCAGCTGCTTTGTTTCAAATTTAATCAGCTCTATTCCATATTGTTCCATATTATCTCCAATGGCTTCCATCACCATATCCGATAATTCTCCGTCACGGCTTGTGATCACTCTGTCCTGGGAAAGACTGCTGATCACATTTTTTGTGGCATTATATACGGCCGTATTAATTCGGCTCTCGCTGTTTTCCAAAGAAGAGTTCAGAGTCTGTGCAAATTTAAGGGGATCTGTGATTCTCCACAAAACATAGCTGTCACTGATCATGGTTTTCTTGTCCTTGGTAATCACATCAGATGCTTCCAAATCATATAACAACGTTTCCTTTGGTAAAGACTGTGTTCTTTCTATCAATGGAATTTTAAAGCTGATTCCCGGTTCGCAGATCACTCTGTCAACTTTACCAAACTGACGGATCAGCTTGTATTCATTTTGTTGGGTTATAGTTATGGAAGAACCGATTATTACTGCTCCGAGAATGCCTGCTATAAGTGCCGCTTTTTTCATTTTCATAATTTTTTATCCTTTCTATCAGATACTTATCTTAACTTCACTTAGTTTCTTCACTTGTATCTTCTTCTGTTTTCCAGTCTCCGGAAAAAGAATCCAGCGGCAATATCTTTTCCACGCCACTTCCGTTGTCGATCACAATCTTCATACCAGGCAGCACATCTTCCATGGTTTCATAGAACATTCGCATTTTTGTGGTCTCCGGATTCTTCACATATTCCTCATACATTGCATTAAATCTTGCCACCTCAGCTTCTGCCTCATTGATCCTCACCTGTTTTTGTGCCTCCGCATCCTGAATAATCTGGTCTGCCTGGGCCTGCGCTTCGGGAAGCTTTTCGTTCCTGTATTTATTGGCATTGTTAAGCGCCGTTTCCTTTCCCTGTTTCGCAGTTTCCACCTCTTTAAATGCTTTCATCACTTCTTCAGTAGGCGGCTCGGAATCTTGTATTGTTATGTTAACCAACTGAATTCCAAGATCCTGTTCCTCCATCTGATTCAAAATCATCTCTTTGATCTTGCTCTGGATTTCTCCTTTTCCGGTGGTCAGAACCTCATCCACGTTATAGCTTGCTATCACAGTTCGGATACAGCTTTGCGCAATATTTTTTAAAATCTCTTCCGGCTGCTCAGATGTGTAAAGATATTTTACAGGTTCTGAAATTCGATATTCTACAAAGAAATCCACATCAATAAAATTATAATCCGAAGTGATCATGATTCCTTCATTTTCCACTACCTCATTGTTCCCCATACTGTATCCGATTGGAAATCCCTGGATCGTGGTGTTTACCTTCTGCACCTGCTGTACAAAAGGGACTTTGAAATGTAATCCCGTTTCAGTTACTGCCTTTGGCACTCCAAAGGTTGTGAGTACTGCCTGTTCCTGCTCCTGAATCTGGTAAGTTGCATCCAGAGCCAATCCCCCTGCCGCTATAAGCCCGGCAGCACCGATTGCCAGATATTTCATTTTTCCATTTCGCTTATTCATTTTTCTCCTCCATTTCTCTTACTAACAATAGTTGTAAAGCGTTCAAAAAGGGAAAAAAAAGACTTTTATCCCAGGCACTGTTATAATGCCTGAAATAAAAGTCTCGCTGATTATCTCATAATGCGGGTAGTTTCATCTACCGTTCTGACGCATTTATGCACCATTCAGAAAAAATGGATTTCCTTTTATCTCTTCATGGCCGCTACTCCCTTTTCTTTGAGCGATATCATATCATAAGTATTCATGAAATTCAAGATGTTTTTTATATTTTTTCACTTATCTTAGCTTCCACGCCCATAAATCCCCATTCCCGCCGTGATTGGCAGGTGTTTGACTCTTTCTACTATGGTTATGCCGATTTTTCAAAAAACAGGACAACTTTTCAGAGAATATGGATTTCTTTACATTAGCATGATACAATTAAGAAAGTAAAAAAACGAGACAGCAGAGATCATCCGGCTTGCTGATTGGGATACAGCGAAAACAAACAAATTTGCAAACAGAGCAATAGCCAATAGCCTATCTTCTGAACTGTGAGAACGAAAAATTGCCCAAGGAAATAATGGTGGCATTTGAATAACGAGGGAGTGAGATACATGGAACAATTATTGATTATTGAAGATGATATAGGGTTGAATCAGGGTTTAAGTAAAGCACTGAAAGCAGATGACCGTCAGATTATATCCTGCCAAGACCTAAAAACGGCGAAGGAACAGCTGCTTTGCGGCGGTGTATCCCTGATCCTGCTGGATATCAATCTGCCGGATGGCAGTGGGCTTGAGCTGCTTCGGGAGGTCAAGGAAAACCTGCCCGGAATTCCTGTTATTCTGCTGACTGCCAATGACACCGATCTGGACATCGTAGACGGACTGGAGAGAGGCGCTGATGATTATATTACCAAGCCCTTTTCTCTTTCGGTTTTGCGTGCAAGGGTGAATACCCAACTGCGAAAGCAAGCGTCAAACCATAAAAATGCGCCGTTCCATATGGATCTATTTCACTTTGACTTTGAGGCTATGACCTTTTATGTGGGAGATTCAAAAGTTGAATTGAGCAAAACAGAACAAAAATTACTGCGTCTGCTTGTTGAAAACCGAGGCCGAACCATGACCCGTGGAGACCTTGTCGACCGGATCTGGACAGATGGCGCAGAATATGTGGATGAAAATGCTTTGTCTGTTACGATCAAGCGTCTGAGGGATAAGCTTGGCGCACAGAAATACATTAAAACCATCTACGGAATCGGTTATAGCTGGGTGACAAAAGATGAATAAAACCGGCATTGTGATCATACTGCTATGTTTTCTGGCGGCGATAGCTGCTGTATTATGGGAGCGGAGGAAGATCAGAAAAACGATGGAAGAAATCGAAAGGATGCTGGACGCTGCCATGACCGGCTCCTTTTCTGAAACCAATTTTGATGAAAGCCAGCTATCTGCATTGGAAACAAAGTTTGCACACTATCTTTCTGCCGCAGAAGCATCTTCTCAAAATATAGCGCAGGAAAAAGACAAAATCAAATCCTTGATTGCGGACATTTCCCACCAGACGAAAACGCCGATTTCAAACCTGCTGTTATACAGCGAGCTTTTGATGGAGGAAACTCTGCCTGCATCGGCGAAGGCAAATGTGGAGGCACTGTATAAACAATCGGAGAAGCTGCGATTTCTGATCGATTCTCTCGTAAAGCTTTCCAGACTGGAAAACGGGATCATTTCACTCGCCCCCCAGCAAGCAGCGCTGCAGCCGCTGCTTGAAAGCGTAGTAGAACAATATGCCGCCAAGGTTTCTGAAAAAGGATTATCTTTGCAACTGCAGGATACAGATGCTTTTGCTGTATTCGACTTCAAATGGACAGCGGAAGCGCTGGCTAATATCGTAGACAATGCCATCAAATATACAGAGCATGGCACCATTACTATTTCTGCTGTAAGCTATGAAATGTTTGCAAGGATTGATATATCGGATACCGGTTCGGGCATTTCGGAAAGTGAGCAAGCGAAGATATTTGCTCGCTTTTACCGATCAAACAGTGTGCAGAAACAAGAAGGTGTGGGCATCGGCTTATATCTTGTCCGACAGATCATATCCGGCGAGGGCGGTTATATCAAGGTTGCTTCCGTTCCGGGAAAAGGAAGTACGTTTTCCATATTTCTGCCGAAATAACAACAATTCTATCAAAATTGTTAGATTTCATTTTCCGCCGGAAAGAATGTGGAAAGAATCCTATGCAATAATCTGTATGTATAAAGGATCATTTCCTTTCATACATACAGATTTTTTCATGGAGGTACTCATTTATGGAAGTTTTACAGGCAAAAAACCTGAAAAAGATTTATGGCTCCGGCAATAACGCAGTTCATGCGTTGGATGGAGTTGATTTAAGTGTAAAGAAGGGCGAATTTGTTGCAATTGTCGGCACATCCGGCTCCGGCAAATCCACGCTGCTGCACATGCTGGGCGGGCTGGATCGCCCTACAAGCGGCACGGTCATGGTGGACGGACAGGATATTTTCTCCCTGAAGGAGGAAGCGCTGACCATCTTCCGCCGCAGGAAAATCGGCTTTGTGTTCCAAGCATATAATCTTGTTCCGGTGCTGAATGTGTATGAAAATATTGTTCTACCCATTGAGCTGGACGGTGGCAAGGTCAATAAGGATTTCGTACAGCAGATCGTGCAGACGCTTGGACTGAGCGACCGTCTGGATGCGCTGCCCAATCAGCTCTCAGGCGGTCAACAGCAGCGAGTAGCCATTGCCCGTGCGCTGGCGGCAGCACCCGCTATCATTCTGGCAGATGAACCCACCGGCAATCTGGATTCCAAAACCAGCCAGGATGTATTGAGCCTTTTGAAAGTCACCAGTCAAAAGTTCGCCCAGACAATCGTAATGATCACTCACAACGAAGAAATTGCGCAGATGGCAGACCGCATTATCCGTATCGAAGATGGTCGGATCGTCTCCCAGAACTAACGGGAGGTGGCTACGATGAATGTCAAAAATCGAAAATGTATTCGAAAACTCAGCTTAAAATCTCTTTATGCGAACCGTCGTCGCAATCTGATCGCCATTTTTGCCATTGCGCTGACAACGCTGCTATTTACTTCCATGTTCACCATTGTCTTGTCACTGAACGCCAGCTATGAAACCTACCAGTTTCGGCAGGTAGGCGGCTATGCACACGGCACCTTTAAGGATGTTTCCCCCGAGCAGGCGGAACGCATCGCTGCCCACCCAAAGGTGAAGGCTACGGGGGTACGGAAGGTAATCGGTATCGCTGCGGAGGGGGTCTTTGTCAAAATACCGGCAGAGATCAGCTACATGGATGCCAACTGCACTAAATGGAGCTATGCAACCCCTACTATCGGACGGATGCCCGAAAGCGGCAAAGAGGTAGCCATAGATACGGCAGCGTTGCAGCTGCTTGGCGTAACGCCGGAGCTGGGCGCCGAGGTCACGGTTTCCTATTCCATTACGGACAAGGATCAAACCGCCTTTACTGTAACAGATACCTTTACGCTGGTGGGCTATTGGGACTATGATGAACTAATGCCTGTTCATTACATCAACATCAGCCGTGATTACGCAGATGACATCGAAGCGCAGGCAGTGAAAACAGGTTTACAGCCTTTCCGCACCGATTTGAATGTCATGCTGGCCTCCGGCACAAACATTCAAGGGCAGATGGAGCAGGTGGATACCGATCTTGGTTACACATGGGACAGCTATACCGATCCCAACAGCGTCCGAATCGGCGTCAATTGGGGATATACCTCATCCCAGCTGGAGTCACAGCTCGATCCAGAGCTGATGGTCGCCATAGCAGCTTTTTTGCTGCTGGTGATTTTCACGGGGTATCTTATCATCTATAACATTTTTCAGATCTCTGTTGCAGGGGATATCCGGTTTTACGGACTTCTGAAAACCATTGGCACAACACCCCGGCAGCTCAAACGCATCATTCGCCAGCAGGCACTTCTGCTTTGTCTGATCGGCATTCCGGCGGGGCTGCTGCTGGGCTATGGCATCGGCGCTGTTTTGGTTCCTGTTGTCTTGCGCTCCACCCAGTTGGATGCGGGCATCACAACTATCAGCACATCGCCTGTGATCTTCCTTGGTTCTATGCTGTTCGCCTTGTTGACGGTGCTCTTGTCCTGTTCCAAGCCCGGAAAAATGGCAGCTAAGGTCTCTCCGGTGGAGGCTACCAAATATACGGATGCAATGCAGACCAAGAAAAAACAGCGCAGCACCCGGGGAGCCAAGCTCCATCAGATGGCCTTTGCCAATTTGGGACGAAACAAGAAAAAGACGGTGCTGGTGGTGGTGTCTCTGGCACTGTCGGTGACGCTGTTCAATGCACTGTGTGCCTTTGTGGGCGGCTTCAGCATGGAGAAGTATGTATCCTTCATGACCTGCGCCGATTTTATCGTCAGCACGCCCGACTATTTCCGTTACAACCCGGCAGATGAATTCATCACGCCAGAACAAATCGAAGAGATCGCAGCAAACACAAAGGCCAATCTTTCCGGCACGGGATATGCTGTGCGAAAACCCGCATACCTGTGGATGACGGAGGATGCTCTGCGGCAGGACTATGCAAGGTACGAAAGTGCTGAGCAGTTGGACAGCCATATGAGCCGTCTGGAGCACCGGGGCAATATGGTGATGGGAGATACCAGAATCGAGGCTCTGGATAACAGTCTGTTTGACAAGCTGCAAGTGCTCGACGGAGATATTTCTCCTATGCTGGAGCCAAACAATAACGCTATTGCCATTGCGGTTTCTTTGGATGATTACGGCAATCTGCTCAATCCTGAATACTACCCCAAGGTGGGGGACACGATTACCGCTACCTATGCGGATGATGTGAAATATATCGACAGCCGCACCGGGGAACTCCGCACCGAAGATACACCGGAGGAGTACTTTCAGGCAAAATTGTATGGAGCCAGAGATGTAGAGTACACGGTCTGCGCCTTGGTAGAACTTCCGAATTCCATGAGTTATCGTTATGGTGGTATTGGATATGACGCAGTTTTGTCTGTGGACACCGCACAGAGGGACAGCGGTGGTGCAGCCATTCCGATGCTCTACCTGTTCGACACAGCGGACGAAGTTGACGAGGCCGAAGCAGAGCAATATCTATCGAAGCTCACTGCCGGTGAGTTTTCGCCCTTGATGTATGAAAGCAAGGCCACGGCTCGCTCTGAATTTGCTCAGTTCCGGCAGATGTTCCTTCTGATAGGTGGTATCCTCTGTGCTATCATTGGGCTGGTGGGACTCTTAAATTTCTTCAACGCCATGATGACCGGTATTCTTTCCCGCCGCCGTGAATTTGCTGTGCTTCAGGCTGTAGGAATGACAAACCGGCAGCTCAAAACCATGCTGATCTACGAGGGATTGTTTTACGCAATGTCTTCTGTAGCGGCGGCCTTTATTTTGTCGCTGGCGGTGGGACCTCTTGCGGGAAAAATGCTGGGCAGTATGTTCTGGTTCTTTGAGTATCGATTCACCATTCTGCCTGTCCTGCTGACAATTCCGGTATTTCTTCTGCTGGGGTGGCTGATTCCTTGCATGATGTATGATAACGCAGCGAAATGCAGCGTTGTAGAGCAATTAAGGGATGCTCAATAACTGTTAAACAAAAAACGGCCCTCTGCCAATGAAAAGGCAGAGGGCTGAAAATCTACGGGTTTATATTCCGTCATAGTTTTTAAATAGGTTTCGGGGTTTCGTTCAAAACAAGACAACCGTCTCGTGTATTGCACTCCCGCAATCCTGGTATCTTATAAAAACTTCCACGCTTCCACATCAAAAACGCCTCTTGGTGTAATTCGGATCTGCGGAATAACCGGCAAAGCCATAAAGGACAGCGTAATAAACGGATCATGACCGTCTTTCACACCCATTTCATGAGCTTTATGGATCATTCGCCCAAGAGTCTCATTGTCTTTCTCAAAACCATTATCACTCATCAGTCCCATTACAGGAAGGGCAAGAGTGTCAAATACTTTATGATTCTCTACGATCGTATAGCCTCCCTGAGTACGCATCAGTTCCCGCACAGCAAGCTCCATGTCCTCATCATTATCTCCGATCACAATAATATTATGGGAATCATGGGATACACTGGACGCAATTGCTCCACCGCGGATACCAAAACCACCGATCACGCCGCAGCCGATTTTCCCTGTCATCTTATGACGCTCTACAACTGCAATCTTCTGATAATCGTCATCGGACTGGAATTTGCAGGGACCATTCCCTGCGTTCAGAGTTCCCTTTCTGGTAGTAATCTGTCCTTCTTCTGCCAGAATCACCGGAAAGATTCCATCTGCAGACTCCAGCTGAAATGCCTCTCTGGAAAATTCAGCCACATGCACTGTATTTTTCAATTCAGGGGCACACGGCTTTATAACAATCTTTGCATTTTTATCTACCAATTGCCCTTTAAAGTACACATCTTCTATGGTCACACTGACAAGATCCGAAAGAACCAAAAGATCTGCCTGTCTGCCGGGTGCCACTGCCCCCTTGTCTTTCAGTCCATAACAATTAGCTGCATTGATGGTTGCCATCTTAATAGCGGACACCGGATTCATGCCAAGGCGGATAGCTTTTCGCACGTTATGGTCAATATGCCCTTCCCGCTGGATATCCTCAATATGCTTGTCATCTGTGCAAAAGCAGAATCCGTCACCATTCATGTGTCTCTGTACCAGACCGCCCACAAGTGCCTCAAGATTTCGGGCAGCACTGCCTTCCCTTACGAGAATGGTAAGGCCGTTCCGCCGTTCTCGCATTGCATAATCAAAGAAGCTGCACTCATGGTCCGTAGCAATCCCTGCCATGGCATATGCCTGAAGATCCCCCTCTTCCAGAAACGGAGCGTGGCCATCACGGATTCTGCCTTCAAACAGCTCCAGCTTGTCATGCATGCTTTTCTCGCCCTGTACCACAGAAATGCTGTCCATTACTTCTCCAAGTCCAAGAATCCGGCTGTTATGAAGGTAAGGAGCCATATCTTCAGCAGTAAGAGTGCATCCATTATCATCAATGGCAGTAGCAGGAACACAGGATGGCATCATCACATATACATTTGCTTTCACATCTTCGGTTTGATCCAGAATATAATCAATTCCTGCCAAACCGGACACATTGGCTGATTCATGGGGATCCACGATAAAAGTAGTGGTTCCGTGCCTGGAGGCAACCGTTACCAGTTCAGCCGGTGTAACCAGTGTAGATTCCAGGTGAAGATGGCTGTCAATAAATCCCGGACATACATATCTGCCAGCCAGATCACGTTCTTCTTTCCCATGGAAGCTTCCAATTCCTGCTATAATCCCATCCTGTATGGCAATGTCTCCGCGGATGATCTCTTCCGTAAAAACATTCACAATCCTCGCATTCTTCAATACCAGGTCTGCCTTTTCCAAACCTCTTGCAATTCTGGAATACTGCTGATATTTTTCCAAATTCATATATATCCTCCTTTCATTTATCAAATAATATTTATTACATGCAAAAAATATTTTGATTATTATTTATGATAGTAACACTTGTACAGTGAAATTTCAATGTAAATTTCAAAACATCCGGAAAAGACAAAAACACCAGAGATGATTTTTACTTTTAAATCACCTCCGGTGTTTCCATCAATTCTAAAGCATTCTTTTCATTTCCGGCAGGATAGCCTTATCTCCATAATTTTCCCGGGATTTCACTTGCCATAATTATTTATCGTCTCCTGTAAGGCGCAGAATATCCCGGATTTCGTCCACATTCATATCGAGAATAACAGCCAGCTCATCAATGGTAAAACGATTCTCCCCGTCATCGTCTGTCAGCTCCTTCACTGCGTTTTCCAGCTTCTCCACCTTAGCTACCAGGCAGTCATCCTGGAATTTCTTCTGTGTCTGCTCCTCAATGGCCGCGATAATTCCCTTACGAAGCTGAAGACGCAGCCAAGCATCATCTTTACGTTCTGTCTCCGGGTCGGAAAGAGCCGTGAGCAACACCACATTCGCCTCCTGAATCAGATCTGCAAGTTGAATCTCTGTACAGTTCATATCAGCGGCCATATTTGCCGCTACCGGCAGATAAATGCTGGTAAGAGCTGCCTCTGCAATGGCATCCCCATCTGCCAGATTCTCAAACAATGTGTGAAGCATCTCCGAACTTACTTCCTTACCGTTGCTTACCTCTGCCAGGTAATCCTTCAGATATGCTTCTTCCTCTGAAGTAAGCGGGGTGCTGGTTCCTTTTGACTCCGGTTCCGTCTCACCCACTTCCTCTGTCTCCACCGGGGCAGTGTCTCCCTCTATCATAATTCCCTGCAGTTTCAGATACTGCAGTACCTTTAACATCTGACTGGTCTCAAGATCAGTACTTGCAAAATGCTCCCGAATCTGCTCATGCGTCAGCATATTTCCATTCTGCTTTCCAAGCTCACAAATATTCCTTAATTTCTCCTGAAACTGAATAACGTCCATATTATTCCTCCATGCTTCTTCGTTGTGTAAACTATAACAAATCCGTCCTGTAAAATCAAGGCATTACTGTTCACTCCGTTCACAGTAGCGCGCTTCGCGATGCACAGAAAGACGAACCTTCTTGTGACAAGCACAAGAAGTAGCGTTTGCTGCGCAAACTTAACTCTCGGGTTTTCTGTGAACTTTGTTCACAAAAAACACCTCACGGAACGTTACCAGTGAACAGCAACAAACAAATTAAAAAAATGACCCAGATCTAATTTTCATCTCGAAAATCCGATCCAGATCATTCCTCATTTCCTGCGGATGACAGGACTTGAACCTGCACGTCGTAAACACCAGAACCTAAATCTGGCGCGTCTGCCAATTCCGCCACATCCGCATATATATTATTTAAAAAACCGGAATGCCCTAATCATAAGGCTTCCGGTTCTCATTCGCAAGTGAAGCATCGGGGATTCGAACCCCGGACAACTTGATTAAAAGTCAAGTGCTCTACCAACTGAGCTAATGCTCCATATAGGACTGGGCTAGCTGGATTCGAACCAGCGAATGCAGCAGTCAAAGTGCTGTGCCTTACCGCTTGGCGATAGCCCAAAGGCAAAGGGTGGATACAGGGATTCGAACCCTGGGCCTCCAGAGCCACAATCTGGCGCGCTAACCAACTGCGCTATACCCACCACAGCGTGTCAGAAGGGATTCGAACCCCCGACCCACGGCTTAGAAGGCCGTTGCTCTATCCAGCTGAGCTACTGACACATATCTCTCTTCATCAGAGAAGCGGGTGATGGGAATCGAACCCACGTATCTAGCTTGGAAGGCTAGTGTTCTACCATTGAACTACACCCGCATTTACGCTGAAACGGTAATGTTGTTACAGCAGTCGGGGTGACAAGATTCGAACTTGCGGCCTCCTGGTCCCAAACCAGGCGCTCTAGCCAAACTGAGCCACACCCCGATGTCTTACAACATCATTTCTATGAAGTTGTCGTTCCTTGTGCTCTCAAGAATTTCTTTTCTCTCGCTCAAGGCAAGAGTTATTATATTATATGGTCTCCCATTTGTCAACACCTTTTTTATAAATTTTTATATTTTTTTCGAAAAAAGATGTAATTCCCGAAAACCCGCTAAAAATGCGGGTTTTCAGGCCCTCCACCACCTGCATTTTTCTCTTTTTCGACTATTTTCAAAAAAATATTTCAAAAAACATTTCATTTCCACAGTCAAACATACAAGTATTTTCAGTTACAAATACCGAATTTCAATTTCCGGCTCTTCCCCTTTATACAGCTCCATCACCGCATAACTTGGTCTGCGGCCTTCCTGTCTCGGAAAAGAAAGGCTTCCCGGATTGATCACCAGTACACCATTTTTCTTCTCCACCACTGGCTTATGGGTATGTCCAAAGCAAACAATCTCACAGCCTCTGGCTGCCGCCTCTTCCGAAACCCCATAAAGATCCATGGACACACCATAATTGTGCCCATGAGTCACCATGATCTTATGTCCTTCCAGCAAAATCTCATCCTCTCTTGGAAGATCACTGAAAAAATCATTATTTCCTGCCACAATGGTACAGGGACATTCTGCCAGCGCTTCAATAAAAAATTCCCTGCCCTCCACGTCGCCGCAATGAATCAGATAGTCAAAGGGCTGCTCCAAAGCTACTGCCATCTCCAGTGACTCATCTCTCCCATGAGTATCACTGACAACCAGCACCTTCATCGTAATTCTTCCTTTATTGCCTGCAAAGCTTTTCCTCTGTGGCTGATTTTATTTTTTTCTTCCATAGACAGCTCTGCAGATGTACAGCCATATTCCGGCAGGAAAAAGATAGGATCATACCCAAATCCATTGGCACCCTTTTCCTCATATCCAATACGGCCTTCCATGGTTCCACGCACAGTTTCCACTCTTCCGTCTGGAAAGGCAGCTGCAATAGCGCAGACAAAACGGGCTGTACGCTGCTCATCCGGCACGCCATCCAGCCTCTGGATCAAATTTGCATTCTTAATATGATAGTCTGTATTCTCGCCCATATAACGCGCAGAATAGACTCCTGGCTCCTTATTCAGATAATCAATCTCAAGTCCAGAGTCATCAGCAAGTACAATTTCGCCATCACTGGTAAGCTTGCTGATGGCAGTCGCCTTGATCACTGCGTTTTCCTCAAAGGTTTTGCCATCTTCCACAATATCAGCCTGAATCCCGGCTTCTTTCATAGATACCACTTCTGCATCCAGATCTGCCAGAATTTTACGGATTTCTTTCATTTTATCTGCATTTCCTGTTGCAAAAATTATCTTCTTCATTTATCAGTGCCCTCTTTCTTTTCCTGTGCCGCACGTCTTGGAGGCTTTGGTCCCAGGAACTGGTAAAAATATGTTTTCAACATTCCGTTATAGATTTTACGGTTCTTATCTGCCTTGCGTCCAATGTCATTCTCAGCTTTGTCATAAGAAGTGATCAGATACATTGACCACTTATCCAGACCGCGGTAGCTCTCACCGATCTCGCGGTAAAGCTGCGGCAAAGCTGCTT
Organism: Blautia faecis; assembly: GCF_027662325.1. NCBI lineage: Bacteria > Bacillati > Bacillota > Clostridia > Lachnospirales > Lachnospiraceae > Blautia > Blautia faecis. Next base: position 89,392 of record NZ_JAQDKY010000003.1, read on the forward strand.
TTTCTTCCAGACGCTCACCATAAGGTGGATTCGTAATAATAAATCCGTAAGGCTTCGGGTGATGAAGCTCCTTCACAGGACGCTGCTGAAAATGGATCAGGCTTTCTACCCCTGCCATTTTTGCATTTGCCCTGGCTGCCTTCAGTGCCTCAGCATCTATGTCATAGCCCTGAATATCTGTCTCGATTTTCAGATTTACTCTGTCCTGAGCCTCTTCTACAGCCTCATACCAGCATCTTCTCGGCACAACCTGCTTCCAGTCCTCGGCAAGGAAAGAACGGTTCATACCCGGTGCAATATCTGCAGCCATCATAGCTGCCTCGATTGGAAAAGTACCGCTTCCGCAAAAGGGATCCACAAGACTTCTGTCCTTTTTCCACGGAGTTAACATAATCAATGCGCTGGCAAGAGTCTCTGTAATAGGTGCCTTCACGGTCATCTGACGATACCCTCTCTTATGAAGAGAAACACCGGAAGTATCGATTCCAATAGTTGCAACATCCTTCATAAACGCCACACGGATAGGAAAACTTGCTCCATCCTCCGGGAACCAGGACACATTGTATACGCCCTTCAGACGCTCTACAATGGCTTTTTTCATAATAGACTGGATATCAGACGGGCTGAACAGCTTACTCTTCACTGAATTGGCTTTCGCAATCCAGAATTTGCCATCTGCTGGAATGTAACGTTCCCATGGCAAAGCTTTCGTTGCCTCGAAAAGCTCATCAAATGTCTCAGCTTTCACTTCCGCAATCTTCAGAAGAATACGCTCTGTAGTGCGCAGAAAAACATTGGCATCTGCAATTCCCTGGGCATCTGCCAGGAAAGTAACCTTGCCATCCTCCACCTTGCTGATCTCATATCCCAGATCCAGTATTTCTCTTTTCAAAACCGCTTCCAGGCCAAAATGGCAGGGTGCGATCAGTTCAAATCTTTCTGTACTCATTCACCGTTTTTCCCTTCTTAAAGCACTATGCTTTTTACAATATTTCCGTCAAAATCCATGATGGAAAAAACACCGTCCTCAAGCATCGCATAGGTAGGCGGGTTTCCTTCTTTCGGAATGGATACGGAACCCGGATTCAAAAGAATGTATCCCTCCATCTGCTCTGCTTTCAGCACATGGGTATGACCATGGATCAGAATATCTCCCTCGCATAAAGGCGGAAGGTTATTCTGATTATAAACATGTCCATGCGTCGCATAAAGTGTCTTGCCGTCAATTGACAGAATACAGTAATCTGCCATCACCGGAAACTCCAGAACCATCTGATCCACTTCTGCCTCACAGTTACCGCGCACAGCATAAATTTTGTCTTTCATGGCATTCAGCATGGGAATTACCTGCTTAGGTGCATATTCTTTTGGCAGATCATTTCTTGGTCCGTGATAAAGCAGATCGCCCAGCAGAACCAGGCGCTCTGCCCCTTCTTTCTCAAAAGCATCCAGCATTTTCCTGCAATAGTAAGCAGAACCATGGATGTCAGAAGCAAACATATATTTCATAAACTTGGTTTCTCCTCTGTTTTTAGTGTTCGAATTGTCTCTCTCCTTTTCGGTTTACATAACCTCATGAAAAGGACATTTTTCTTCTTTACATTATCATGCCTTGATGGAAATTACAAGATAGTACTCTTTTGAATTTTTTCTCATATATCGCATATCAGATTTCTCCCTCTGTACTCCTTCATTCCCCCGATCACCGTTTTTGTCTTATATCCATTTCGCGCCAGAATCCTGGCCGCCTGAAGACTTGCCCCGCCCCGGTCGCAATACAGCACCAGTATTTTCCCTTTTGGAAAATCATATGTCTGCATTTCTTCAAATTCCTCATATGGCACATTTACCGCTCCCTTTATATGTCCGGTATGGTACTCTTTCGGATTTCTTAAATCTATAAGAAAGGAATCTTTCCGTCCAACATAATAATCCAGCATTTTTCCGGAAATCGGCTCTACAGGAAACATGGAAAATCCCCTTTTTTATCAGTATATCCGCAAATACAAAAAAGGTGCCAAAATGCACCTTTTTTAAGTATTGCTTTTCGCAACCTCCGCAGGGGACTTACTTGATTCAGTTAAATATGAAATAAGATCAGAAATCCGTTGTACATCTGCGGACTATTTCGCATGGAACACACACATTCTTTTCAATTTGTATTTCTCTCTCAAGAAGGTCTATCATCCGTTCCACTGTCTTTTTGCACATTACCCCCAGCTTACTGTCCACCGATGTAAGCTCAGGATCACTGCTGATTGCAAGAATTGAGTTATTATATCCGACGACCGCCAGTTCCTCAGGAATCGCCAGTCCCTTAATCTTTGCATACTTTACTGCTCCGATTGCAATTCCATCCTCCGTTGCAAGGACGCTGTCGAAATCGAGGATCCGGTTGTATTCAAGCAGCATATCCCGCGTATATTCAATGTCATTTTTGGTCTTGAATTTCAGATTTCCACGAATGGGATATCCGGCATCCTGCAATGCAGCTTCGTATCCCGCCATTTTCTGCCTGGCACTGTAGGATTCTGAATCATACATAAAAAGAATTTTCTCTTTTCCTCTCCGAATAAAGGCTTTCGTCACTTCATAAGTAGCCTGAAAATCATCCGCATAGGTGCAGTAAATATTATCGCCTGAAACCTTTGCGTTAATCATAAATATGGAAACCTGTTCCGCTGCCTCCCGAATATAATCTGTGTCAGATTCATCTTTACCATTTCCTGCATATGTAGAACCAACCAGTATCAGCGTGTCTATTTTCTTAGACAAAAGGAGTCTGACATAATCCTCCTTTTCTTCCTGTTTAAATCCGCTGCAGCCAAGAATACAGTCATATCCATGAGCATGAAGATTTTGCTCCAGATAAGATACTGCTTTTGCCATATAGATATCGTCAATATTTGGACAGATGATTCCTACTGTTTTCATCGACCCAAGACCAAGGCCTCTGGCAAACGCATTCGGCGTGTATTCATTTTCTTTCATAACCGCAAGAACCTTTTCTTTTGTCTTCGGGCTGACTTTCGGACTGTTATTGACCACTCTGGATACTGTTGCGATGGAAACATTTGCCAGCTTTGCAATATCATATATATTCACTATCGTTCTCCTGTTCGTTCTGGTAATAATAGAAAATAAGCTTTCTGATATCAATCATTTTACAGGTCAAACCCAAAATAGTCTACTGCATTATTGTATGAAATTCCACACACGATTTCCTTTAAAGTCTTATAATCAGCCGGATATTCTCCATTTTCCACCCATCCGCCAATAAGCTCGCAAAGAATTCTGCGGAAATACTCATGTCTGGTATAGGACAAAAAGCTTCTTGAATCAGTAAGCATGCCAACAAAGTTTGCAAGCAGTCCCAGATTTGCAAGTGATGTCATCTGTGCGATCATACCTGTTTTGTGATCGTTGAACCACCATGCACTTCCCTGCTGAATTTTACCTGCTGCCTCTGTTCCCTGGAAGCAGCCAAGGATTGTTCCAATTGCTTCATTGTCATTGGGATTCAGGGAGTACAGGATTGTCTTTGGAAGTTCATTTGATGCGATCAGAGAATTCAGGAAATCTGCTGTCTGAGCACTTGGCGCATAGTTATTGATGCAGTCATATCCGGTATCCGGTCCGAGCTGCTCATACATAAATGCATTGTTGTCTCTCTTGCATCCATAATGGATCTGCATTACCCAGTTCTTTTTCTGATATTCTTTTCCAACAAACTGCATAAAAGCTGTCTTGAAGATCATTTCTTCTTCTCTTGAAATGCTTTCGCCATTCAGTCTCTTTTTAAAGATCTCATTTACTTTTTCTTCTGCTGCAGGCGCATACATAACATATTCCAGTGCATGGTCAGATACGCTGCATCCCATCTGTGCAAAGAATTCCATTCTCTTAAGAAGGGCTTCTTTCAGATCTGCGAAATCAGCAATTTCAACGCCACTGACCTGTGAAAGCTTTTTCATGTATTCCGGATATTCCGGTTTTTCCAGATTCATTGCCTTGTCCGGACGCCATGCAGGAAGCACTTTCACCTCAAAGCTGTCATCCTCTGCAAGAACTTTATGCCATTTCAGATCATCTACCGGATCATCTGTTGTGCAGATTAATTTTACATTGGACTTGCGGATAATGTTTCTTACAGACATATCATCTTCCTGAAGCTTTTTGTTGCACAGGTTCCACACTTCTTCAGCTGTATCTCCGTTCAGATATCCTGTATATCCGAAATATCTCTGCAATTCCAGATGGCTCCAGTGATAGAGCGGATTTCCGATTGCTTTCCCAAGAGTTTCTGCCCATTTCTGGAATTTTTCACGATCACTGGCACCACCTGTAATGTAGTACTCATCTACTCCATTTGATCTCATCTGACGCCATTTATAATGATCGCCACCAAGCCACACCTGGGTAATATTCTCAAACTTACGATCCTCTGCAATTTCCTGGGGATTGATATGGCAATGGTAATCTACAATTGGCATTGTCTCTGCATACTCATGAAATAACTTTTTTGAAGTTTCTGTTGAAAGTAAAAAATCTTTGTCCATAAATGCTTTCATAAAATAATTCTCCTCTCCTTTCTATCCGTTTCAACAAAATGTAAGGTCTTACATTTTATTTACAGTATACGACAAATAAGTATCATTTTCAATTCACGAAGTATTTGCAGAACAGACAAATTTTCGCACTACACATTGTGTATTTTTACCATTTTCAGCTTTTTTTCCATTTCCTATTGACGTTCCCGTTTTGTTGATGTAATTTGTATGTAAGCTCTTACATACATTATTTTCACATAAAGGAGGTTATTGATTTCTTGAAATCTTTTATTAAAATTAATCCTTCAGATAATGTAGCCGTTGCGCTTCAGCCTCTGGCGAAAGGCACTGTGATCAAACTTGATAACTCCACACTCACTCTTACAGAAGAAATCATGCAGGGACACAAGTTTGCATTAAAAAGTCTCAAGCCTGGTGATTCCATTATTAAATATGGTAATCCCATTGGACGTGCAACCGCAGAAATTCCTGCAGGTTCCTGGATTCATACTCACAATTTAAAAACAGGGCTGGGAGATCTTCTTACTTATACATATAACAAAACTATCACAGAGCTTCCACACCGGGAGCCAAAGTTCTTCCAGGGCTATCGCAGAAAAAACGGTGGTGTTGGTGTACGCAATGAAATCTGGATCATTCCTACAGTAGGCTGCGTTAACAATGTGGCATCTGCTATTGAACGAGCCACACAGAAGTACATGACAGACCAGATTGATGGTGTCTGTGCTTTTCCACATCCTTACGGATGTTCCCAGATGGGTGATGATCAGAATAACACACGTCAGATTCTTGCTGATTTAGTGAACCATCCTAATGCAGGCGGTGTTCTGGTTCTTGGACTTGGCTGCGAAAACAGCAACATCGATGAATTAAAGAAATTTATCGGGGACTATGATCCTGAGCGTGTACGTTTTCTCGTTGCCCAGGAATGCGAAGATGAGATCCGTGATGGTATTGAAATTGTCAAAGAACTGATTTCCTATGCCTCCTCATTTAAACGTGAACCAATCAGTGCATCTGAACTGGTGATCGGTATGAAATGCGGCGGCTCTGATGGTTTGTCCGGAATCACGGCAAACCCTACTGTTGGTGCATTTTCTGACAAACTGATTTCTATGGGAGGATCTACAATTCTTACAGAAGTTCCTGAAATGTTCGGTGCTGAGGAATTACTTATGAACCGCTGCGAGACAGAAGATCTGTTCAACCAGACAGTTGCCCTTGTCAACGATTTCAAAAACTATTTTAAAAGTCACAACCAGACCATTTATGAAAATCCTTCTCCTGGAAACAAAAAAGGCGGTATTTCCAGTCTGGAAGATAAATCTCTCGGATGTACGCAAAAATCCGGAAGTGCACCTGTCATGGGAGTTCTTTCTTATGGAGAACCTGTAAAGGAAAAAGGATTAAACCTGCTGAGTGCACCTGGCAATGATCTTGTCGCCTCTACTGCCCTTGCTGCATCCGGTGCACACATTGTACTTTTTACCACCGGACGCGGAACACCATTTGCAAGTCCTGTACCTACAGTAAAAATCTCCACAAATAACCAGCTTGCAAAAAAGAAGCAGAACTGGATTGATTTCAACTGTGGAGTCATGGTAAATGATACTCCTCTTGATGAGCTTTCAGAAAATCTTCTGGATTTTGTCCTTGAGATTGCATCCGGAAAGAAATCAAAATCCGAAGAAGCAGGTTTCCATGATATGGCAATCTTCAAACAGGGCGTTACTTTATAAAACATAAATCGAATTGCGGAAGCAGCGTAGCTGCGTAGCAATCCGGATATCAAATGAGTGTCAAAAGACCTTTTAACACTCATATCATTATATATGAGGAAAAATGAAAATGAAAAAATTATCTTATGCTGTTTTAAAAGAACAGGGCTATGATGGATACCTTCTTGAATCAGCGCCGGAACGTGTACTTCAGTTTGGTGAAGGAAACTTCCTCCGTGCATTTGTAGATTATTTTATAGATGAGTTAAACGAAAAAGCCGGATTCAACTCCAAAGTTGTTCTGTGCCAGCCAATCGCTCCAGATCTCGATGACAGGTTCAACGAACAAGAGGGTCTTTATACCTTATTTCTCCGTGGATTCCAGGATGGCAAAAAAATAAATAAAAAGCGTGTTATCTCCTGTGTAAGCCGTTGTCTCAATCCATATAAGGATTTTGAAGCAGTTCTCGCATGTGCAGATAACCCGGACCTCCGTTTTATCGCATGTAATACAACAGAAGCCGGAATTACTTATGATTCTTCCTGTCAGTTTACTGATGTTCCGGCTGGCAGCTATCCTGGAAAACTTACTCAATTTATGTATCGCCGTTTCCAGAAATTCGGTCAGAAAGCCGGCAAAGGATTTATCATTCTTTCCTGTGAGCTGATCGATGATAATGGAAAAGAGCTTGAAAAATGTGTATTAAAATATGCAAAGCAGTGGAATCTTGGTGAAGACTTTATCAACTGGATCAAAGCTGAAAACATCTTCTGCTCTACACTTGTAGACCGTATTGTAACAGGTTATCCAAGAAATGAAGCTGCTGCAATCTGTGAAGAACTTGGCTATAAAGATAACCTGATCGACACAGGTGAAATCTTCGGCTTCTGGGTAATCGAAGGACCTCAGTCAATCAAAGACGAATTCCCGGTTGACAAAGCGAACCTTCCAATCCTGATCACAGACAATCACAAACCATACAAGCAGAGAAAAGTACGTATCTTAAATGGTGCTCATACCTCCTTTGTACTGGGTGCTTACCTTGCAGGACAGGATATTGTCAGAGACTGCATGAACGACGATGTGATCTGTGGATTTATGAACAAAACTATTTATGATGAGATCATCCCTACTCTGGACCTTCCAAAAGCAGAGCTCAAAGATTTTGCCGCTGCTGTTACAGAACGTTTCAAAAACCCATTTATCGATCACGCTCTTCTTTCCATTTCTCTGAACTCTACATCCAAATGGAAAGCACGTGTTATGCCGTCACTCAAAAAATATGTTGAACGCAAAGGTACACTTCCTGCATGCATCACAGCTTCTTTCGCCTTCTACATTGCATTCTATAACGGATATGCTATGAGCGAAGACGGACTTACAGCCAAAAGAGCAGCTAATGAATACACTGTAAAAGATGACAAAGCAGTTCTCGAATTCTACCTTGCACATAAAGATGATTCCGCAGCGGATCTTGTTCATGCAGTCTGCACCAATACTTCCTTCTGGGGCGAAGATCTGACACAGATTTCCGGATTTGAAGCAGCTGTATGCAATTACTTAACTCAGATCCGCGAAAATGGTGCGTATGAAGTAATGAAAGCACTGGCTTAAATATATTACTGAATCATAAGTTCTTTCCATGATTGAAAGCGACGGTGCAGGACGCGTGCAACGTTAGAGCGTGTCTGAAAAAGGCTCTGGATTTCCTTCCGCATTGCTCATCAAAAACCTCCGGCATACATTAAACCTCCCAACATGGGCGCAGAGTCAACAGACCCTGCGCCCTTTCTTAAAATATTTTAATATCTGGAAGTAGTATCTTCCCCAGACTCGTAAGAATTACGACTCTTGTTTTTGCTGCTGTTTTTTGAGTAAGAATTCTTGCAATCCTGAGAATTCATCTCATTTTCATAAGATCTGTTTGTTGAATTTTTGCTGTTCTTGTTTTCAGACTCATAATTTTTTGCCATTTGAGTATTCCTCCTGTTGAATGCCGCTGTTCGCGTTCTGTTCCGCACCCAGCAGCTGTTTTCAGATTACTTTGTGTATTGTAACCAATTGCAGAAAGAATATTCATCAAAATGATATTGCTTTTTTTTCCAATTTATATTATAATTGGCTTTGTAAAAGAATTTACCCTTCAAAAATTTTTTTACATAACCCCTTATTTAATTATTTATACTCCCCTCGAAACACCCGGTAGCTCCCCTACCGTGTGTTTCTCTTTGGATTTCTAAGGGTTTGCGGGATTTTGGTGTTCACCATTCTTGTAATATTTCTGTAACATTTACCCCTCGTACCCAAAATATACCCAAGATTGCATTTCAAGTACCCAAATCAGTTTCCTCCGACGCAAAAATGAGGGCAGCTTTTAACCACCCTCACTCAAATTCTTCAAAAACAGAAATTGTTTTTTTCTTTTTTCCCATGTATAATTAAGCAAGAAAATACGCAAGTTAATAAGCAAGTTAATCATTATACACGGAGGTATTTTATGGGAGATTACGCACCACCTTTTACCATTACCAACAAAATACTAACATATGTGTCCTCTATTTCAGAAAAAATCGGACGCATTACAGCTACCAGCAGCCTTGAATCCAAGCCGCACCTTAGACGAAACAACCGCATTAAATCCATCCACTCATCTCTGAAAATTGAAGCCAACTCCCTTTCTTTAGGACAAGTCCGGGATGTAATAGGGGGAAAAACAGTTCTTGGAAAACAAACAGAAATACAGGAAGTAAAAAACGCATACGAAGCTTATGAACGCCTGTCAGAAATCGACCCTTACAGTATCAAAGATTTAAAAACATTTCACGGCATAATGACCAGATATCTTGTAAATGAATCTGGGGACTTCAGACATGGGGAAGAAGGCGTTTTTAATGGTGACCAGTGTATTTTCATGGCTCCACCCGCACACCTTGTTCCAGAATTAATGAGTGATCTTTTTAACTGGATGAATAAATCCAGAAACACGATCCATCCTTTGATTCTTGCCAGCGTGTTCCACTATGAATTTGTTTTTATCCATCCATTTTCTGATGGAAATGGCAGAATGGCAAGGCTATGGCACACCGCTATTCTCGCAAAATGGAAGCCTATATTTGAATATATTCCTATCGAAAGCCAGATTGAGAAATTCCAGACTGAATATTATGACGCAATCGCCCAATGCCATAGGGCAGGCTCTTCCACTGACTTTATTGAATTTATGCTGTCACAGATTGATAAAATTCTGGATGACATCCCGGCCCAAATCAATGAAGAAAACCATTTGCTCTCAGATTATGTTCAGAAACTACTTTCTGTAATGGAATATGACATTCCTTATACCAGCAGCGCACTAATGGAAAAACTAGATTTGAAATCAAAAGAAACTTTCCGAAAAAATTATTTACATCCTGCCATTAAGCTTGATCTGATCCGCATGACTATCCCGGATAAGCCCAGGAGCAGAAGTCAGAAATATATTAAGCTTTGAACCCAAGCAGACTTTCTGGCAGAAAAATTCAAGGGGGGACTTTTCTCCCCCTTGCTAAAACATCGCTGCTAACTTGTTAATTTCCTCAGCCTTCTTGTCCGGAAGTACATGAGAATAGATATCCAAAGTCATCGTGATTGACTTATGCCCCAGAATTTCCTGCATGACCTTTGGCGGGATTCCCCTCTCAAAACCGCGTGTTGCAAATGTATGACGAAGCGAATGGGGTGTATGCTCTCCAAACGTGTGTCCGTCCTCCCTGATTTGAACTATGATTTTTTTCATGTCCTGATACAATGCATTCTCAGAAATGCACCTTCCAAAACTGCCTGTAAACACCAGATTTTCAAAACCTGGCTCTGGTCTCCATTTATCACCCAGAAGCATTCTTGTCGCGAGCTGGCGCTTCCTGTGCTCTCGCAGTACGGTCACCAGATTGTCAAGCATTGGAATGTCCCTTTTGCTTGTTTCAGACTTTGGCTCATCAATCATATATTTTACTTTAGCCTTCGCTATGTACTTCAAAGTCCCATTCACATGTATAATTTTATTATCAAAATCTATGTCTGCCCATTGCAACGCACGCAGTTCTCCGTTACGCATTCCCGTTCCAAGGGCTACCATATAAAGATCATAGAACTGACTGTTCTTCGAATATCTCATAAACAAATTCTGTTCTTCTATCGACATTACTCGTATCTTCTTTTTCTTCTTTTCTTTCTTAACAGAAGTGTTCTTAACAGGATTTCGCAGTACCATTCCATTGCGTACAGCCTGTGTATACATCCCACTCAATATAACCTTCACCAAGTTAATGGTCGTGGAACTATAACGACGTGCCATATCATTAAACAACTTCTGTATGTGTTCTCCTCTGATATCTTTCAAGTGCTTTCTGCCAAAGGGTTCTTTGATATGTGACTTATATTCATCCAGATATACCTTGTAAGTTCCGTATTTTACACTGTTCTTTTTATACTCTTCCATCCATGTATAAAACCAGGAATCTACAGTCACATTGCTTTCTTTCGCATAAAGCCCATGCTCAACTTCATATCTTTTTTCAACAATTTCACTCTGAAGCAATTTGAGATTTGTATTGTATAAAGTATATAATTCTCCTTTATAGGTAAAACGAGCTTCATATAGTCCACTTTTTCTACGCCTTATACCCTTGGGTAGCTTTTTTTCTTTAGAATCTGTGCTCATATTATCCCTCCAGTTTTCAAGTGCCCTCCAGCATTTACTGGAGAGCACCATAGACATCACTTTAAGTTTGTTACATCTGAAAGATACTGATTAACCTTTGGCATATAAATCAGTACCCGCCTTCCAATTTCAACCCGCGCCCCAGACTGGCGTGCGATCTTGTCAGCGGTGTACTGTCCACAGCCCAGGATTTTCATAAATTCCTTCCGGTTTACGCATACCGGAGTAGCTGAAATCTCATTAATAGTAGTGTCTGTCATAGCAATTCCTCCTAGTTTTCCCCTGTATTATTAGCTTTTCACGATGTTTCAAATGATAAGAACAAATGGTTTCTGCAACGTGGTACTGCCATCTTCTGCAGATCCATATGCCTCTTCAAAGATTTTCCCCAAAACTTTGTTTAAATCACGCTCTTCTAATTTACTGCAATCTACAACCTTTACTTCTAAATCAGTGCTTTCTTTTTTCTTCATAATATCAATCCCTGACCTTTCTTATTTTCAAATTCTGACAAGTTTTCAGTTACTGGACTTTGAATCCACCGCACATATGATCGGTATGTCCCAAATTTTTGAATTGTGATTAACACTGTACTTTCCTTTTAAGATGGCCTGTCCTTTTGGCAGCTCCCATAGTGCTCTTCGCCAACTTTTCCAAGCTTCACAATCTACAAGCTGTGCAATCCCCTTCATACTTCGCTCTGAAGGACGAAACAGCAACATTGTATCTACCTGCTGTAACGTATCAATCTGCTCTGGCTTGTAATTTGAAAGAATCTGAGTTGCCAGCCATACACCCAGTCCACATTTGCGTCCTTCACGCAGCATTGCTCCAAGTGTACTCTCTTTGCCAAGTGCAACATTCTGAAACTCATCATACAAGATGTAATCTACACTGTGTAAATCTGCACTGTTACCTTCATCTTTCACACTCTGCCACAGCAACGCTGACATAAATTCCGTCAAAAACTTTTTCGTGCCACCTTCAAGTTCAGTAAACTGCATTATAGTGACAAGTTTGTTATCTTCCAGCTCCTTGTCCATCTCTGGCGTCTTCTTGCGAAAAATGATATCAAGCTTTTCATATTGTCCAATGATATCTAACAGTTTCTCACCACGTTCCTTACTCTCGTCATCCGTCAAACCTTGCACATACCCATCCAGAACCGATATTACCGAAGCAAACGTAAGCTCCTTCTCCTGTTCCTTTAGAAGTTCCATCACTTTGTGCAGAAACTCCCGCTGTCGGTGTCCCCTAAATGGGAGCGCCACTATCAATGCCTCTTCAAAAGCAGAATAGACATTCTTGCCTGTATACCAGTATGTAATCCCCGGCTGGGTTCCATCAAACACATAAGTCTGATCCTTGCAGGCAAACTTGCTTCTTTCCTGCTCTTCCATGGTATAACTTCCAGAGTAGTCAAAAATCACACACTTTTTCTTCTGCTCTACCGCCTCCTCAATCATTCGATAGCAGCACCAGGTTTTACCGTAACCAGATTTTCCAAGAATCAGTCTGTGGTTGTTTGAAGCCATCGGAGTACCTTTCACTTCAATTGTATTTCCCTCTTGATCTCTTAACATAGTTGCACAGTCTCCTTTCTAGTGGTTGCACTTTGGATATCATTTTTTATAGTTCGCACCGTTTTGCGGTTTCCACACTATACGCATATTCTTTTCATTTTCATCTTCTTCGTCTCTTCCGAGACCTTCAAGCGGAACGGAAAATGCTTGGTCAAATAATGCCTTTTTGAACCGATAAGTTTGTATCGGCACTTCATTCACACGCAGTTTGTATGTTAGCCCACTCTCATCTGGTAATAAAAGTTCCTGCTGTTTCCATTTTACGAGTGTCTCCCGATACTTATTGGATGGAATGCGGTTAGTTTTCATTATTTCCTTGAACACCTTAGTCGGAATCCATAAATATTCCTGGTCATAGTAACAACCGTCCTTCACATATCCACAGCCATAACGCCTCTCTCTAATGAATATCTTACTCATTGAGCTTCTCACAGCCTTTATTATCCTTTCGCCTATTTCCTGTCGGTCAGTTAAACTGCGCCACATAGCTTCCCAATTTAAACTTCCGGTTATTCCCAAACCAGCTGCAAGATCAATTCCCTTATCTTTTGCAAACCCTGACAGGATTTCCCAGATTACCTTCAGAAGCACCAGGCTCATATTTTCTTCCAGGTTGGTCGACCACTTCTTTATAACAGCCCTTACCTCAGCCATATGTGCTTCTACATATGTCACTAGCTCATACAAGAATGCGTCAACTGCATTTCCTCTTAGCATATCTATAAGTTCTGGCGTGAAAGTATGTTTGTCTGTGATAATATTGATTGCGCTGTCCAGGTCTGATACATACTCATTCACCACTACCAATGAAGCATTTACTTTCCAAGGAATGTTCAAGGATGAACAGTCTCTTTCACATATTTTATTCACAATATCTCCCAGATTCCGTTCTATACTCTTCCGCCTATGAGAATCTTCGTCACTTGGTACATGTACTATCAACACCTCATCATTTATGGTACGAACATAATCTGAAATTAGTTTTGATCTAACATTTGCTTCCTGGATTTCCCAAATTCCTCTGTTGAACACCTGATACAACCGACAGAACAGTTCCTTGTCCAGTCTACCGATTAACACAAAGTTCAAAAAGTAATTACTATAAATCCCTGCCTCTTGAAAAAGGTTTGCCAGTACACCGCTAACCAGTGTCTCCAGCACTACAACGCGGTAATGCTTACTTTCTATACTGGCAATTCCCTTCAGAAACTTTTCCAGTAGTTCCTTTCCACGATATTCTGTTGTAAAGTGTTTATCCATAACCGGAAGTTCCGGCATACCGCTAGGTATAAATGTCTGGAACCATTCGGCATATCTCCATTGGCTTTGCCACCATCCTGCCATTCCATCCAATTCCTTTATACTTCTAGCATTTGCAATTTTCGGGGCAAAATAATCAAAGAGAGCCTCCTTAATCAGTTTATCTTTAAAGCATGGATCAAACTGAATCCCAGCCTCCACGAACCATTTGTATAGATTTGTTCCAGTTACTTTTTCTTTATCGCATATAACCCATGTCCTTTCGTTCATAAAAATAATCGCTACATATCTTTTCGTTTTTCCATGTAATTTTGGAAAACTGAGATGGTATATATCACACTCGCCGGTTATGTTAAAAATAAGTTGAGATTGCGTAGAAGTCCCATCATCATATAACTGAGCAAGGCAATAAACTCCATTCCCCCCTATCATAATACAAGGTTTTCCATGTAGTTTTTTGCTCTTCCTTGCCATCCGTTCCATGAGCTTCTGGTTGTCATACAAGCTCTTTTGCGTATTATTATGCAGCGTGTTTACAGCAGCCACCATCTCTGCATTACTCTTTGTAACCTCATAAAGAACTCTTTCTGGCTCGCTCACTGGGATACTCATTCCTGGTCCTGTGCAAGTATTCATTGGATAGCCAGGATTAAATCCGTTTGTCATCTTCATGTCCTCCTTTTTTCTTTTTGTTATGGCTACATTATAGGACATGATTACTTGTTATATAATTTATCCGAAATATATTTTTTGTTTATTTATGTATCAATATATCTCAAATTATGATATGATTATCTCATATTACATGATTATTTTTTTATAAAAGGAGTAAAATAATGAATTTAGATATTTTTAGTAATAAAGATAATATTGAACAGGAATATATTTTAAAGTATTTTTTTCTCACAGATCCCATTGCCTTAGCAAAAGATATTATAGACAAGTTACCCACAGCTCTTAAAGATATAACTGATATTGACAACTTTTTTCATATTACATTCGAAGAATTATACAACTATCTCGGCCTATACTCTGATTTTATTTCGACCAATGGTAATCTGCATACTTTTTTTGGTGAAAGTGTTTTTGATTCCGATACACTTACAGTGCTTTCCTATTTGCTGAAATTATCCCTGTATAATTTTTGCATTTCAGAAGGCTTTTTCTATTTTCTTGAAAATGATTGTTTCTATAATGCAAACAGAGCTTTTTATCCCCTCACCGCAACCTATAAAGATTACTTTCGAACTGGTTTTTTCTCTACACCCAGTTATGATAACGAAACTTCTAAAACAATTGATGCTGATATATACAATAGAGCACTCCAGCAAAGTTCACATCGCATCAGCCTTTTTAGCAAATTAAAAGAAGATAGTTTCCTACGTTTCGTTATTCGCGACTGTATCAAAAATGACACTGACAAAAATAAGCAATATTACGACCAGGTCATAGAAATAGCAAAAAAAACCACCAAAGTTTCTATGGATTTGCTTGGTTTTTCGCCTGACCGAAAAAGAGCAAATGTACTCTACGTCCCCAATATATACAAATTTCCTGCTTATACATATTTTACAGAAAGATCACTTAGTTCCTTAAGTAAAAACATGGAACGAACTTTAACATTCGAAAGAGAAGGAAAACCAACCAACAGTTCAAACACCAACAATACCTACAAGAACATCATTAGTCTTTATAGCAACTTGTACAATGCACTCACAAATTCTGGCTTTGAAAATCTATCTGATTCAAAAGCCGATCTTTATACTTTCTGTACCCTAAATGAACGATACTTTGGTTTTTCGACAGTTTCCTATATTGCTCAAAAATATGCAGAGTTAGATTTTACAGACCATAACACTATTTTCTACGAAACATTAACAGATTTATCGCTTTGTCCACTTGTCTATAACAGACACTTTTTTCTGCAATATGCTCTTGAAGCTGTAAAAAATAATAAAGTTTTAGAAACCCAATTTCTAGCAATTCCTTCAAATGTGAAAATTGCTGAATCAGCATCAGAAAAACAGTTAACTACTGCTGAAATAAATCTACGCAAACAAAACTTGATAAAAGATTATTTTCGGATGTTAAACCGTATGGTCTTGCCATTATTTTCTGCACTCTGGAAAACAACCTTAAGTCATTTGATGGATTCATTAAAAATAGAAAAACCTATTGAAATTTTCCAACTATACATTGAAAACCATTTTGAACTCCAAACTGCCGACTTTACAACTTTAAGTTCGGATGAGCTTATACATTGTCTCAATCTCCGTGACAAATCAAACGACAGGAATGCATACTGGACTGTGTTCGTAGCAGAGATTGAAAATATCTACTGTAATAATCAGAAGTCTCCGCTTAACTTACAAAACTATGATAAATGTGAAAATCCACTTAACCTCCCTAACCAACTTGATTTCAGCAAATTACTGCGTGA
Organism: Blautia faecis; assembly: GCF_027662325.1. NCBI lineage: Bacteria > Bacillati > Bacillota > Clostridia > Lachnospirales > Lachnospiraceae > Blautia > Blautia faecis. The sequence continues at coordinate 105,664 of NZ_JAQDKY010000003.1, forward strand.
CTTTTTATTGCGCCCACAAAACTATACCCGAGAGATGGATAACAGCTTACCCATCTATTCCTACTTCGCACCAACAGATTTCAAAGCTCGTCGCAATCCTTATAACAGACGAATTATTGATTTTCAAAACGCACGAGCTAAGAACATATATGACTACTGTACCAAACTACTGATCCTTTAAAATGTCCTCTTTTAAAATTTTTTTGTAATTTTCTTCAAAAATAACCTTATAATTCAACTTTTTCTTCCGTTTTTTTCAAAAGAGGGCATTTTCACAACCTCTACCTTACGAGAGACCAGATAAGCCCCCTTATCTGGTCTCTCAAAATCTTAGTTTCTGCATTTGATACATGTAACAAAAATCACACACCTTTTGATTCATCCGCTTGCTGCTTTTTCACCAGACGGTAGAAACTCGCACTGGACATTCCCAGTTTCTTCTGTGCAGCCCTGGCTGTGATTACCCCAGACTTCCACTCGGCATACACCTCTTCAAAATTATCGGGCACTTTCAGATAAGGACGTCCCAGGTGCTTGCCTTTCCTTTTGGCTGCTTCGATCCCTTCCCTCTGCCTTTTGCGGATTGTCAGACGCTCCTGCTCTGCCATGGAAGATAATACTTCTATCAGAATATTCTGTATCATGTCAATGATCCATTTCTGGTTCTCTGGCACCTGCACCATGGAGCTTGGGAGGTCTAAAATCATCAGCCTTACCTTGTGCGCCTTGAACCATGCCACCTCATTCTTGATATCTTCCTTGTTCCTGCTGAGACGGTCCAGGCTCACTATATATAGGACATCCCCTGGGCGCAAGCCGAATATTCCTTTCAATGCATTATAGCCAGGGCGGTCCAGATTCTTACCTGACTGCTTGTCGGTTACAATATTTTTTGGTTCCACATATTTCTGCAATGCAAGGATCTGACGGTCAAGATTCTGCTCTGTAGAACTTACCCTTGCGTAGCCATATATCATCACATCACCTCGGTAATCCTGTCTGTCTCCAGTTCATACATGAAAACATGATTGCTTGCGACTTCATCATCTGGTGTTGATTCCTGTATTACAGCTTCCAGACATTTTGACAGCATCTCTACATCCTCTGTGTATCTGCTGTCATGTATCGCAACTTCATGGATACTGGTCGGTACAATATAAATAGCTTGTGTACCATATGCCAGACATATCATCCTTGCTACTCCGGGATAGAACACTGCAGTCGCACCATTGGTCTTTTTATCCGTGCTTAGAAAACAGCCATATCTTCTCTCATTCTCCGTAGGGCTGAATTCTTTTATGGGAATTCCACCATATCTACCAGTAAGGATAGAGAGTTTCAGTTGCATACCGTCATAAAATCTTGGCGGTGCCATTTTCACGGTATTATCCATAGCCTGCTCCAAAACGTCTTCTTTTGACAGCTCCCACTTATCCAGATAAGTATTGTCTATCAGTGTTGTGCACAGTTTTCCATCATCCTCATTTATCCGCAGATACACCCCCAAAATGATATCCCCGATCTTTCTGTAAATTCCTCGTTCCAGTACTGTCACCTTTTTATTTGTACTGACAATACGAATATATAAGTCTTCCTTCACACGCTCATAATCATCAAGCATTCTGATCTTTTCCAGCCCCTTGATTTCCTTATGTCCGTCTTTTTCTCTGATGATTTCTTCTGCGATCTGCCTTATACTGTAACCGGATTTATAAGCCCGGTACATGCTTGTCGTAGTCGCACCAAATCTTATCGGCTCGTTTCCTTCCTGGATCACCAGACTTTCTTCCAGCATATTGCCATCTGCCGGTTCATAACAGGCATATTCTTTTTCAGTAAGGCGTTCCTCTATCTCTGCTAACATCTGATTTTTAAATTCCATGTAATCCATCTGCAATTCCTCCGTTATTTTTACTCTTTGTAGCTCCGCAGCGGTACTTCTGACTGCCGTACATTTTTTCTTGGGTCTGACATAACTAAATGCTGCGTCATCCCATATCTACAATTTCCAGCTTCTCGATCAGCCGCCCATAATCAGGCGGCTGATTTTGTTCGTTTCAGTCCATTCAGTGCTCTTTTCCTTGATACCTCATCCAGTTCGGAAAGAGACTTAACACCATACCGCTTTAGAATCTGTTCCTCTGGCACCTTCGTCCTTTCCAGCTCCCTGTACAGTTCCTGCCATTCCTCGTTTGCATCTCCATTGTTCTTCTCTGCAGCGTTTAAGTTTCCCCATCTGAAAACCTCCGCTTTCTTCTGATTGATAACCGAAATCCCTGTAATGACCTTATCTGCCGAAATAGTGATTGCACTTACACTAAAACTGTCTTTCACAACCTTCTTCTGGTCTTTCTCTGTAACCACCACTTTACTGGCTGGGATAAAAATGAAGGGAGCCGTATACAGCTCCCTTCCAATTCCCAGATTCACGCATGCTCTTTTGAACGAATCCGAAGCAGCACTTTTCTCCTTTTCAAAATCCCCTGTTGTTCCCACATCCTGCTTGGAAATCCAGGTCTTTTTCTCCGGGTCCCAGATACTCACGGTACAGTACAGGGAATTTCCAATCATCATATGGCTTCTCTGCCAGCCATATATGCCAAAGGCTTCATCCAGGATTGCCTGGTCTACCCTTGCATTCTTATATAACAGAAGCGAGATTCCTTTCTCACCGATACTGCCTACCCTGCATTCGATTTCATCTGCATGTAAGCTTCTTATCTTCGATTCCACAGCCATAGTACCAGCCCCCCTTTAAGATGCAATGGACAGGGTACGGTAAGCATTTACACTGGTATACTGGTTATAAATCTCCGGCTTTTCTGCTTTCAGCCTTTTAGAATCCAGTAAATTCTTCTCAATCCGTTTCCAGCGTACGATCTGCCCATTGTCAAATTTTCCCTCTTCATGCTCCCCTAGAGCCGCTTTCAGCTGATTGGAGAGACCTGTTTTCCGCTTCTCCATATCCTTCAGCTGGTCACTTACATCCTGGTATTCCTCCAGGACTTTCACCAGGGAACGGTCAAGCGGGACACTGTCCTTCACGGATTCCTTATACTTTCTGTCCAGAAACTCTTTCGTAGCCTCAGAATCATCTATCTCCGGGCGGATATCGCACTTTACGTTATACTCCCAGAACTTTTTCTCTGCATAGACCAGATCAGCAATCATCTCTTCATCACGCAAGATCGTATAATATATAAAATGGTTGCCGCCGATCAGAGCCGCAATGTACGCTTTCTGCATATTGCAGACTGCCAGGTAATGCTGGACCTGCATCATGTACTCTGTAGGAATCTTTCCATTCTTCCATTCATCCTCCCGATACTGACTGACAGTCTTGGCTTCAAAAATACATTTTTCCCCCTGCTCGTCAGTGACAATTCCATCCACATCCGCAAACATGAATGAAAACTGCGGATGGAACATCATAAAATGTTTCTGCCGTACCTTCAGACCTGTACGGTTCATAAATTCCTTACGGATAATCCCCTCCATCACATTGCCCCAGTATGTATACTCATTGGAGTTCTCCAGCACCGGCGTTTTGCCAGTCTTGTCTTCCCACAGCTGCTGGATGGAACGCCAGGGATTCTTCCCCATCACCACGGAAGCATCAGAGCCTCCGATTCCATTTCGGCGGAGTTCCAGCCACTCTTCCCTTGTTAAATCTTTTGTCGGAATCATAATATTCTTCATTCTGCATTCTCCCCTGTAAAAATATCCATTACTTTCATAAACTGATTTACAGCTACCAAAACATCAACTACCAATATGCAGATCCCTGCTATGATCTCAAAAATCTTCATCCTTACTTTCTACAGGCTTTTCAGCCATTCCTCCGTTCTTAAATTCCGGTTATTACAGCCCTTATAAATGAAATAAGCTGATCCCGGAATATCAGCACCTCCAGGATCAGCAAGCATAAAACAATGATAATCTCTACCAAACCGAATTTTTTCATCTGTTCCTCCTTATGCTGTCAGCACCATCTGGTACGCCTTGTCGATCAGCGGGTTTCCGTCCGCGGTTCTGGCAAAAATATTCTCCCTGTAGTTTGCAGTCTTTCTTCTTGGGGTAGAATGGGTTGCAAAATCCGATACTGCATTGATAAAGCGGTAGCCATTGTTTCCTACGTCTTTCAGATCTGGAGCGTCAAAGTAGCGCATTCTCATGTCTTCCCTCAGTCTTTCAATGCCACGCTTCTGCTGTGGGGTGAAATTTTCTTCTACCGGAAGCAGAATCTCGATATAATCCATGACCTGTTTTTCAGACAGCCTGATTCCCCTCAGATTTTCAAATTCTTTTCCAAGAGCAGACATATACTCGTCCGCCAGGAACAGGGTATTCTTCGCTTCCTCGATCTTTCCGCTGATATCCCCTGTGTGGATCATAGACCAGCTCCTCTTTGCCGTGCGCAGGGCAAGGTTAAGCGTATTATTGCATACTACACGGATAGGGGTAAGCGCCGTCTTTACCGCCCCGGAACCGTCATGGGTATTGGAAAATACCATGTATGGGCTGATACGCTCGCCGGCAATGATATATTCCCTTGGAAGTCTTGCAAGCAGCCACACCCTTCTCCCCTCCTGCAGGGAGCCAGCTGTTTCGTAGCGCACTCCTTCTCCTAACAAGGCATCTGTAAATGCAAAGGCTTCCTCGTTCTGGATAACCTTGTAGCGGTCTGTGACCACACCTAATATCTTCCTGTCAGAATCCCTTACATTTGCCTTATAGCCCTGGATCAGTTCGTCATTTTCCGTATAGACAGGTTCCTGGAGGACTTTCCAGTTCAGCCCGGCAATCCGCAGTGCTTCCCTTGATTCCGGTGCTTCTGCCACCAGGGTTCCCAGTCCGTGCCATGGTTTCTCTCTTGTATAAAACATTGTTTCAACTTCTGCAGCCATAATTTCATTCTCCTTTTTCCATTGATTTTTATTCGTTCTTTCTACTGCTTCTTTTTATCAAACATCCTGCTCATGGTTTCATTAAGCTTTTCCTCGTCCTGTTCTTTTATGCTGTAAACCTCTCCCTGGCTACTGATAATAATATGATCCAGTAACGGAATCCCCAGCATGACACCGCAGGCTTCCAGCCTTGCAGTCAGGTTTATATCTTCCTTACTCGCTTTTGCTCTGCCTCCCGGGTGGTTATGAAAACAGAAGATGCCATATGCATTCGCCAGGATCGCTGACTTAAATATATCTGCCGGTTCTGCATAGCACACATTCTTACTGCCTTTTGCAACCAGCTCCATTAATACAGGCTCCAGTTCCCCATTCACAGCACACACATAGAGCAGTTCCTTATCCTGCTTGCCGAAAAAAGAGGCTGCAAAACCTGCAGCCTCCTCCGTTGTTGTAATACCTGTATTTCCATCTTTCCCCTCGTATAATACGGAGCCTTCCCTTACCAGCTCCGTATGTACACACATGACTCTCTTCTTCATGCTGCCTCCGTTTCTTCCTGCTCTAGGAGCAGCCCAATTTCCTTGATCCCGGTATCCATGCTGTTTTCCAGTTCCAGCTGGAAAGAATCTCCTTTTCCCATCCACCTGGCATAAAAGAACTGGATCACATTTGGCAGGACCAGAAGACAGCGCAGGACCTCTGATTTCATCTCACCGCTCTTTTCCAGCAAAGTCTCTGCAATATTCTCCCGACAGTTGATCTGATACGCCCTCTGGTAAATCCTCTCTGGGGCTAACTGTAATACTCGCTTCTTATACTGCTTCCGTTCCAGCTTGATCTTGGCATTGAACAGCCTTACAATTTCATCCTCTCCCATGTTTCATCACCTCCTGTTTTTGTTTTTCTCAATCTTTCTTTGTGCCGCCGAGAACATTACCGATTGTATCTGCAACCTTACCCAGCAGCTCAAATAACAACTCCCATGAAAAATCCATTGGCATAACTCCTTTCTCTGATATATTTGGACATGAAAAAAGCAAAGGAATGTTTCAGCCTTTGCTTTTTCATAATTATAATATGTAATTGAAATTTTGAACTTGTTTTTACACTACTCCAATTCCACAAACTGGAACTTGATTGTTAAAAACTTGCAAAATATTTTTCTAATGAATCTACAAACTCACCAATATGAATTCCATCAATAAATGAGTAATGAGTCTGTACAGATATAGGCACCATTATCCTTACATCTTTTTCCCAATACTTTCCCCAGTCCAATAAAGGTGTGGTATTATTTTTTAGCTGAATTTGTATGAGAAACATGTACATATTTTATTCGCAGCTAGGGGAACATTGAAAAATATCATTCCCAAATGGGCCTGTGAAATAGGGTTCTTGTTTATTTGTAATCTTCTTAGCATTGACACAGTATTCTCTAAGGTTATCCATCATAGAAATATTCACCCTTTTGTCTGAATTCTCTGAGGGAACACCTTCCCTGTTTTATTTTAGTATCGTTTTGGATTTTCTCTCATAAAGATAAATTCTGCTACAGAGCGGTCATATGTTTTAATGTGTCCAAACAGCCAGTCAATCACATTTTTCTGTACAAGTTCACTGACCCGCTCAGTTGGTCCTTCATAATCCTGCAGGTATTCACGCAGTTCCTGAATTGTCTTTTTAAACTCTTCATGTTTTTCATGATGGTTTTCACGCTCTGGATAACCGGATTTTTCCTGAAGCTTTTCCTCTTCTTTGAAATGAAAGTCAGTATATTCATCCAGATAATCCAGCATTTTGATTGCTTTTACTTTGCTGTCGCCATTTTGACAGGCAGTTACAAAGTTCTGGATACGGTCGATCAATTCTTTATGCTGGGTATCAATTGTTTCATTTCCTGTTACTAAATTGTCATCAAAGGTAATATTTAAATCGTAAGTCATAATCTGGTCTCCATTTCTTTTTATATGTTCTCTTGGGATTTTTTTGTGTCTGTCAGTTTCACACCTGCATTTTCTGCTTAGTCTTCTACAGGAACAAAAACATCTTTTCCTAATCCACATATCGGGCATACCCAGTCATCTGGAATATCCTCAAATGCAGTTCCTGGAGCGATACCTCCGTCTGGATCGCCTACTGCCGGATCATAAATATAACCACATGGTTCACATTCATATTTTTTCATAGTTATTTTCTCCTTTTCAATGTTGATTCATTTTGTTAATAGATTCCTACTGAATTTTTCAGTATTTTGTTGCTTTTTTATGTATGTCTGTATTATACATGATACTTTCTATTATGTCAATAATAGTAATTGTTATTATTTTTATTTTGTGTATTTTAAATTCAGTAATATCTGACTAAAATGTTACGAAAAAGACTGGTTCTACACTATTTCTGAAAATCTGACAGTGCATTGCTCTTTCTCATGTAGCATCATTCATTATCCTATATGAATTTGCCATATATATTCCTCCAAATTCCGATTGAACAAAAGATTAAAAGTCCATAGGTAGTAGCTACTCGGACGCTCACTTTGTTCAATTAGGTCAAAACGAAAATGGAGTAAACGAAGAAGCAGTTCACTGAAATGTCAAAACTGCTTTTTCGTTTACTCCATCATCGATTCTAACCTAAAAAATTTGTGGTAATATTATACCTTGCAGTCAAAGATATTGCCACTATCGTTTCTATTTCTCCAATTCGAACTCAAACCTTTGTACAACACAGTTGTCCTTTACCTCAGAGCAGATCTGATCTGCATTCTCATATAACATTGCCATTGTCTTTTTACACATCTTCGGAGAATCTGAAAGAATCCAGGAAATTCCATAAGATAATTCAATATACCCATAGGTATCATCATCTTTTTTCATGGTCACAATGTTCAATTCCAATAACTTAGCCAGTTCCATCGAAGCTCTCTGCAGTCTGATAAACAAAGCAATCTTCTCGGGATCAGGAACAATCTCTTTCATTTTTTCCTTCTCTTTAAAGCTTCTGATAATTTCTGCTAACTGAAAATCTCTCCGGTCATTTTCCAGCTGTAATTCTCCTTCAGAAAGATTCTCAGATTCTTCTGCTATCTGCTTATCCAGTTCTTCCATTTCCTTAGCTGCAACGTCATAATATTTACATTCTATCAGCATTCATCTTCTCCTTACAGACAAAAATGGAACAGTCAAACAAATACGTCCGAACTGTTCCCTCACTTCTTAAGTCCTCGGAGCATTGCCAATACAACAGCCTGCTCATCAGCACTCAGATCATTCCATATCTCCATCACTTCATTCTGTTTATCCGTCAGATGATTTTCTTTTTCATCCTGGAAAAACTGAGACAGTGTTACATCCAGTGCACTGCATATCTTTTCAAGCGTCTGTAATGATGGTGTACTCTCATTTGCAATAATCCTTCCAAGGGAAGACTGTGCAATTCCTGTCAGCTGTGCCAGTCTGTATTTACTCACATGACGTTTTTTGCATAAATCCTTTATATTCCCAGCAACATACTCTTCTATCTGCAAGTAAATACACCTCCGTTCATCATTACTGGTTTTATTTTACCTTCAATCTCAGCATTTTATTAGAGGTATATTACGCAAGCATTTAGTTGTGTTTTAAAAAGTATTTATACAAAAAAAGAAAATTTATTAAAGCGAAGATATGTTCCGGTTCTTATGTATCGTGTTTTACTGATACCAACTATAATAACAATTTCATTTTATCATGTATGGAATGGTTTGTCTAATATAATAAATTTTAATTCAACCAATAATTAACACATCCCTTTTTCTTTTTGTTTAGCAAATCAATAGCCGCAAATGCCGGTGGCATTTGCGACCATTCTAAACATCTTCTTTACTGAATATACGCCCTCTTCCAGTTATAAAAACTTGGAATACTGCCAGATATGCCTCAGCTCTCCACTGAGGATGTGGCTCCCCCCAGCCAGAAATGATATGCTCATTCCTGGTTTGCTGCCAGGCAGATGTATAAAATATCCTGGCAGCGCCCAATTCGTATATTTCTCTACATATTCATAATAAAAAATGTATTGCTTGAATAATTAAGAGAATGACTGCAACTCGGCTTCGATCAGAGTCCGTCACCTATATGTTGGTTTGATTTTATTTTTTAATAATCCATTGTCTCATTCTCGATTATCTCGTCTTCGTTTTTCGTTATGTCGTCCTCAGCTTGTTCTGTATCCTCTTCTGAATTTACTTCTAGATATGAATCCTGAATAAGCTCTGCCTGCTGGCAAGGATAATTAGAGAAGACATATACGGTACAATCCTCTCTTAAAAGTCTTGCCCTTCCAATCGCCTGTTCCAGTTCTGATTCTATGAAGAAAAGCTGCAAATTACGCATTTCCTCATCACCATATGTCATCATAGTGTAACTGAACCCTTTTCTTTCCACACGATATTTATGTAAGCTACCGCTTGTACTATACCCAAGCATTGCGCCTACGAGCTTATATAAAATTGGGGAATTATGCGGAGTACCGATTACTGCTATATCTAAACCTTTATATGTATTAAATCCCTCAGTTTTGCCAAAATGGATTTCTGAACTTGGAAATAACATTTTGAAGCTGATGATCGGAATATCCTTAATATACTCATCTTGTATCTGATTCACAATGTCCATCATACCATTTTTCTTAAAGAAAGCTCTACTAAGCGGATGCGCCGTGTACTGGAGCAATTTTCCTTTATATTCAGCCTTATGGGTTTCTCTGAAATAAACCTTTTTTCCAGAGAAATAATCCCTATATAAAGTCCTGTCCGCAGTTGCAGATAATATTGTCAATTTATTGCTGTCTTGAAAATCATTTTTCCTGATAAAAACAATTTCCTGTTTATCTTTACGCATAATAACATGGGTACTCTCAAACAGTTTGGGAACTGGTCCTGCAAATTCCTTACGGTGCCAATACAGAATATCTAATGCCTTCTCTGATAAAGGCGTAAAATCAACGCGTAAAGTTTCATTATCTTGCAGTTTTAAGATTTCCCTGAGCTGTTCCTGGTTATCGCCTACTATCAATGGACAATTCAGCATATTTTTCACCGTTGCCACTGGCAAACTGCCTGTCATGTGAAACAGAGTCATAAGCAAATCTTCATCAATGATGATTTCATACTCCTTCATTCGATACAGCTCTTTCATTAAAAAAAGCGCATGTGTAGTAATTATACACCGCGCTCCGCTATAACCTATTTCCTGTTTTTTGAGTACCCAATCAAGCTTCTTTAATTGTTCTGCTGAAAGTTCCTCCTGATGTTCATTTCGATACGCACTTACTATTCGCTTTGCCCGCTTTGCAAATCCCTGGGAAAATGCCCAATCGAGCTCCTCTTTCAAACCAGGGAACGGTAACTGCGTTGCTTTTGTATATATGCTCTCGGTGATTTCACATTTAACACCTTTAGCTTCTATCCTTTCAGCCAACTCATGTTGCAGTTGGATTGTCGGGGCTGCTATAAGAAATTTCTTATCAGCCCGGTTCTTTACAATTTCTGAGTACTGCTCTGTTTTACCAAGAGCAGTCTGTGCGTTTATAACATGAATATCTGAATCCCTAGCATCTACTGCTTTCTCCAGAAATTCTCGGAGATCACCTTCACACTGCTCGATTTCGTAAAAATCTTCAGTGCTTTCCAGTTTCCTGATCTTCCGACTAGCTTTTGTATAGAGAGAACTGGCTTTGCACCTATCATAATATGGACATGGTTTTTTTGAGTTTATACATTGTTCTGGTCTATATCCATTGCAACTCATTTTTTTTAGATCATATTTCCATTTTGGTGTGAGTTTATCCATTTTTTTCATATTATCCTCGAACAATTGTCTTCCGCCTTTTATATTTATTAAACTAGTGGCGAGAAGAAATTCCAAATCATGGTGCAAGTCTTTTCCATTAATAAAATCTCGTAATAAAGCACACAATTTGCATAATGACTCTGAATCAAACGAGGTTAGCATAGGACGTGCTTCCTTTATTTCTCGTCCCTTCACAGAATCTGCGTTGCCGTTCTGTTCTTTCTGATATGGCAACATAACTATACCATTGTCTGTAATTTTATCTTCAATTCCATCGGAATTAAATTCAGCGTCATTGAAGATACATATTTCCCCATCAGAAACTTTGATTCCTGATTTTTTACCAAAATTCTTTATATCAGTACTGTAATTTCTCCCCTTGGTCACCCGATAGTACGTTTCCGCTTCTCGCGCAAGTTCTACAACATTGATTCTTGCATCCAGATTTTTTTCTATTACTCCCTTTCCCCCGAGAAACATCCTTCCCAAATTAACACAGGATGAATCTGATTCTGGAAAAACAGCAGCCAGTATATAATTAGCCGCTTTCGCAAGCTCCGAATTGCTAATCCAACGATCCATTAGAAAAACTGCTCGGAAACGATTGCATTCTTCACTCCAGCTGAGAGTTTTATATGTAAATAAAAATGGAACTCTGTATTCTTCACAGCGTTTTTTAAATACTTCCATCTCAATCGTACCATCAAAATCCAATACTAAAAATCTCTGTTGCACAAAGCGCTCATCCCTGGTTGCACCATTCACAATAGCTCTGGTAAAGGTACAGCCTTTTTTCCCAACACGTTTTACAATTTCACTTAAATCTAAATCTACTATATTATTACTTACAACATTACTCATCATTCCCATGTGTTTCTTTGCTTCTTCTTTACTTGTATAATAGTTTTTATCAATATTAATAATCATAATAGTTTCTCCTTTTCCTCAGATGATTTTTCTTAATTCAACCACATCTGGTAAACTTTGGAACCCTCTGAAGCTTTTGTTAAGCATGGTGTAAAATTTATTATTGATATATATTTTTAATAAAAACTATACACCAATACTTAAAAATGCTTCTAAAAAACTCCCAACACCTCCTGTTCTCGTTCAAATAAGTATTTTGAAGTTGAAAAAAGTTATATACATCTGAGCTTCTTTATTTTTTCTTTTATAGGATTGTTCTGCTTGTATTTTTTTCTTACAAAACTAACCTTACTCACATATAAATAAAAACCAGTATCAGACAGGAGGAAACTATTATGTCAACTACATCTAATCCAGTACCTGTAGGGAAAGAAAATTCTATTTTGACTGTTTTAAGTGTCTCAGAAGTTGCTGAGTATCTTGGAGTAGGAAAGAACAGAGTTTATGAATTACTTAATACTGGAAAGCTGAATGGATTCCGCATGGGATCTACCTGGAAGATTAGCCGAATGGCTTTGGAGAATTATATCTTGAATGCTTCGAAGCTTTAAATTCAGACAAAAAAGAAAACAGGGCATGTCACAGATATGTGACATGCCCTTTAACACCTCTATTCCTTAATAACAGAAATCCATCCAGTCTTCATAATCTTGATATCTGCAATCTCTTAATGATCTCTCAAATTTGTCATAATTATTATATCCAATATACTTACCATTCTTGCGAGGAATATACGCATATCCCCCCTGGTTAAATTCACTTAGAGATTCGTACTTATAAGTATATCTATAGACAAGTTTAAGTTTTGTTCCTTTCATTTGGTAAACGTCATATCCTGTAGACTGTCTGCTTTGTGTCCATTGTAATACAAGATATTTCTTACCCTTTTGCTGGCGAACAGATGATATTCCTATATAACCCTTTTTAGATGTCATTCTTACAACTTTGCCTTTTTTATAGGTATACACAACAACTCCATATTTATTTCCATTCGGATACTGGACAACAAGTTCTGGGACACCATCCTTATTGATATCAACTAATGTATCGGTAGTTTCTCCCTGGCTTGTATAACGACTGGAATTCCAAATATGTTTTTTCAAAAATTTTCTATATGTTCTAGTAACTGTTTTCATTGAAGGCTTTTTAGCTGCAGACACTGGAACTGTTACCAACAAACAACACATCATTGCCATTACAATAATTAAAGCTCTTCTTACACTTTTCTTCATGTTAAAGTCCTCCTTGTTTTATTTTTTAATTTTCACTTTTTTATCGGTGGAATAAGCAACTTTATAGCCAAAAATTTCACTTTTCCAATATAGAACTAGTCTTTATACATTCAATGGAAAATACACTTTATAAGCGCCCACGGAATAAGAATCCAGCCTAAGAAAAATCCAAACGCAAATCTAGTTAAAAAAATAGAACCCCAACTTCCAATCATAACTTTGTTTGCATAAATAGTTTTACCAGTTGCCCAATAACCTAAGATAACGTAAAGAATAATTAACATATTTTCTACCTCCTTTTAACTTGCGTAATCACCATTTTTCCACTTGCCATCATATATGATTTTCCCATTCTCATCATACATAACACCTTTACCATCATATTTACCTTTTCGGAAGTGTCCCTCATATTTAATCTGGTCACTGTTTGAATAGTATTCAACTCCATCTCCATTCATTTTTCCATCCTTCATATCCCCCTCATATAATAAATATTTATTACTGTAAATATAGCAATCATCTCCTTGAAGCTCTCCATTTTTATTTGTTCCTATGTTAAGCTCTATGCCCGAATTAACAAGGTACAAATCTGCTAGTTCTGACGTTCCTCCCGGTAGAAAATTCAAATACGCATCCAAGTCCGGATATTTTATTGACATTCCAAAGCCGTTTTGGTTTCCTTTTGAAAAATTACCAATATATGAAATAGATTCCACATAATCATTTACATCATTTGTTGGAAGCATTCCCATCTCTATTACGTTATTGACGCTATATATCAAATTAACATCATAATCTTGCAGCTTAATTCCTGTCCCATCAAATCTTCCATCCTTAAAATTGCCGCAATAAATTGGTCTGTAACAGCCTTCATCCTCAAATAAAAGACTTAATACTCCAAATCCAGAAGGTCTGTTATCCTCCATGTCTCCTACATATACATAATTTGAACGTTCAGACGTAAGTGAATAATAATCAGCAGAAAACACTTTACTATTTAATTTTACAGATACTGGATCATTATTTGCTTCTAGTTCATCCTTCTTACTCCAGAATTCTTCTGCAACCTCTACTAAATTTTCAATTTTACTAAAATCATACTCCTTTAAATACCAAAACAAATAATCTGTTGACCATATCGTCGAATCATATCCATTTTCATTTGTATCATCATATTCATCCGTGTCACCGTATTCCTCCGTATCATCATATTCATCCGCGTTGTCGTATTCATCCACATCATATTCTTCTACATCATTAGACATACTTTCTTTAACAACATTTTTCCCAGCAATATCCGCAGCTTTTTTTACACTATTATTACTAGATGATGTTTCAATAACTGAACTTCTTCCATCTGCTACCGCACTTTCTGTCTTCGGCCTGTTTTTTTCTGGTACTACAGAAGTCTCCGTGTCTTCTGCTGCATTCCCTTTATCCTGAGAAGATTTATCATTACAACTACTAACTGCCATTACAATAATTATCAACACAATTATTGTAGATATTGGTCTAAATCTAAAACAGTTTTTTATTTCCTGCACAAAAACTCCTAAATTTACTTCTCCGCGATAAACTACAAGTCCAATTATCACTAGTATCAGCCAAATCCAAAATATTGTCTTTAGCATTGTGATTCCTCCTTTTTGTCTGCCGTTAAATTATCTACATTATTCTCTACCACTTCCAATAATTGCTTATGTACAATCTTTCCATCTACAGTAAGTAAATTCCATATATTTTGCTGGTTTCTTATTTCCTTTTTCTGAAGATAATGCACAATACATCCAGCCGCAATTCCAAGCAATCCTATCGGCGAAAACATAAGAATTAATATTCCTAAACCTACAAGTCCCCATATAATTCCGTATTTTTGAAAAATAGATTTCTTTTTCCACTTTTCATATTTCTGAAATATAGAAATATTTTCAGCATTCATCCCTTTAATCGCATCTATGTACCTGTTTTTATCAGCAGATTTTCCTATTAAGCCTATAATTTTAATTGCTTGATTTTTAGATTCTTCACTGTGAATGTCTACATTTTGAAACAGGACAGAAAATTTCTCTGAATCTTCTATTTCCCAAATCTGTTGTATTCTATTATCCATTTTCAAAAGAAACATTTGAGCAATATGAGAATCAAACGACTGAGATATAATCCACTCTCTCGCACTATTACATTGCCCTTCATTCATACTATTAATTTCCCGGTATTTTTTATTTAAAATATTGTAATCATCTTCAGCTTTTTTTCGAGCTTCTCTAGTTGGATATTCAATTCCTTGAAATGACCTTGCTTGCAAATCAAATTCGGCTATTAACTTATTGATTTTCCCAACAACTACATTTCCTTGTATATCCGTTATATTTTGCACATTATCCAATATTTGTTTAATTTTTAGTGTTTGTGCCTCTGTATCGTGTGGAAGTTTTTCATATAAGCTTTTTAATGCAGACTCTATCACATTTTTAGGTACACTCGCTCCTATAAATGTAAATAATTGTAATAGCTTATCCATCTGATCTGGAAACTCATTCATTGTATACGCTGGAAAATTTTTAAGCACTGGACACGAATTCAATATTCTTAAGACATAACCAGCTTTATTTTCCAGATTGGGATTAACACGAATATATGTAAACATTTCAACTGCTTCATCTTGATCTTTATCCGTAATTATTTCTATAGGCACATGCTTTTGCATAAATAGCTCTTCTACGTGCGATCTGAGACTTACTATGTCATTAATTACTCCCAATACATATACATACTTCATATCTTCAAATTCTCGCTGTGCATATTCTGCAAACCTGTGCATTTGTTCCTCATAAGGCAAGCCATCTTCTTTCATTTTTCTTTTGGCTTCATTTTCTCTTTGCCTTATTTCTTGATTCCAATGCTTATATTTTTTCCGAAGAGGCTCCTCGCCTGGAGTAAGAAATATCTCCTTAGCCTCAATCCCCTTCAATACATTCTTTTCTATGTACTGAATTGTCACATCATACATTGTTACATATATTTCAGTAATATCCTCATTAGTCGTATATAGTAAACCATTCAAATCACCTGCATTATCAAACAACTGACCAACTTGCATTTTTATCAGCTCATATAAATCGTCCATAAAAAAATGCAACTTAATATCACGTAATTTTCCCTCACTGTATATTAGCTTTTTCCCAAATAGTTCTATCTCATATGCACTTCCTGCCATGCCCTTTCTCCTCCAGTAGTACTTTTATTAGTTAAAATTATACGACACTACATATTAATTTGCAACGCATTATCGTCTAAAATTAACGATATCTTATATAGAAAGTTGGTGATACCGTGATTCCTGTACTGGATCGTATTACACACTACCGTGATCAAAAGGGTTGGTCTGAATACCAGCTTGCTACCGAGTCTGGTTTGACACAATCTACAATTTCATCCTGGTATCGAAAAAAGCTATTACCTTCTATTCCCTCACTTGAAAAAATATGTAATGCCTTCGGTATTACACTTTCTCAGTTCTTCGCAGAGAGTGAAATGCCTTATACTCTTACTAAAACCCAGGCACAATTATTAGAGGCTTCAACAGCCCTCTCAGAAGAACAACAGCTTGCATTAATCGAATTTATAAAGACTCTTTAAAAGGCTATGCGTATTCCCCACGCATAGCCTTCTCTTTAATACCTTGTATCATTTGAACCTATTCCCTTTTGCATTCCATAAAAAGCTGAAAGGCACACTTGAATCCTTGTGTAAACCCAATTTCTTCTCCTATCTCAGCAATCGCAAATGCCAGATCAACGCCTTCTCGTCCAGTTTTATCTTCAACCTGGATAGAAGCCTTGTTATTTTCCAGAAGTTTTCTGACTTCTGACAGTAATTTTTCATCCTGCCAGCCGCTCCGTCCCAGTTCTTCCAGTTCCATGTCATACAATTTTTTTATCATACTGTCCATAATGTTCTGAACCTGCTCTGGTTCCAATTCTCCCTTCTATGAGCATATCTAAATATTTACACCTTGCTACAGATTTGAAGATATAAAAAAAGAGACCAGAATTCAAATTTCCAGTCTCTAATCAATCTTCTATATAAAATTACAATCCTTCATCACCTTTTGGAATATCAGCTAAATTATGCCTTTCCCAAACCATTGCCTGTAATACTGCTGATATAATCGTCAATGTCCTGTACAATGCAATGATCTCCCATTGTATGCAGCGATTCAAAATACTTTGTAATATCCCCATAGATACCGTATTTTTCAAAAGTTTTTGTCACATCAGCTCCAGAAAGTCCTTTAAAATGGCGGTATCGTTCCATGCAGTAAATTAAGAAATTTGATTCCTTACTCATCTCTCACGTCCCTTCTCTACGTGTCACGTAATCGTCATTCAATACTTTACTTCTGACTGACAGCATTTCACGCTATCATACCATTGATTTCCTCGAGTTCATATAACGTAAATGGATCAATATCTACGCAATCAGCTTCGTCCCATTTGCCAGAAATATCCCAGGCAAGCGTTCCATTCATTACCGTACAAGCATTTTTGAAGTTCTCAATATCCCTCATTGGTGCCATAATCTCAGCCTTTAAATCGTTTGTAGCATCATAATCAACTATTTTTCCATCATCAAAAAAGACCTGTACATGAAAATTATCCAAAGGAATCACCTGTACAACTGTAGGAAAATACTCATTCATAAACGTTCACCTCCACATATTATATAAGCGGATTAATTCTGTTCAACGGCTTCATGTCCTTTGACAGCTCCCAGTTCTGCATCAATTCGTCCTGGTGAATTGTACACCACGCCAGTATCAATCGTAATTGCTTATTTGGTAATGATCCCTTTATTACCTGTATATTGTTGATATCAACTAATGCTTTATGTCCATTGTACTCTGCATGGAAATGCGGTGGCATATGGTCATTATAATACATCGTTACCCGAATCCCATAAAATAATGATATCTCTGGCATATACAACATCTCCTTTTCAATGCTTTTTTATAGTGTACCATTTTTTTATAATAAGCGCCATAAAATAGGATAAGAATTTGCCTTTTCATTCTGTTTCCGTACCCAAAATATACCCAAGATTTCTTCCTCACCTATAAACTTTCGTAAACTTCAACACCCGATTTTCCGCGTATTTACGCCATTTCACGTCGTATCAAACTATGCCTTTTATAACCCCTTATTTAATTATTTATACTCCCCTCGAAACACCCGGTAGCTCCCCTACCGGGTGTTTCTCTTTGGATTTATAAGGGTTTGCGGGGTTTTGGGGTTCACAATTCTCGTAATATTTCTGTAACATTTAATAGATATGTCCAAAATATGTCCAAGATTCTATTTTCCGTCCAATCTTGGCTCTCCAAAATAACCCAAAATGAGGACAGTTTTATCACTGCCTCCTACAATGCTGTCCCTTTCTTTGGAACAAATAAATAACTCATATCCGCGTGTTCCAGTTCAAGCAGCGAAAGCTTTCTATCAATTCCTCCGGCATACCCTGTCAGACTTCCATTTGTGCCTATCACACGATGGCAGGGAATGATAATAGAAATTTCATTGTGTCCAACCGCACCTCCAACTGCCTGGGCAGACATGCGGGATACATTTTTCAGCTCTGCCATTTTGCGGGCAATTTCTCCGTATGTGATCGTCTGTCCATAGGGAATCTGCAATAAAATCTTCCACACTGCCTGTCTGAATGTTGAGCCGTCCGGATGAAGTGGCGGAGTAAATTTCGGTTCTTCACCGGAGAAATAAACATCCAGCCATTTTTTCGCTTCCGTGAGAATCTCTGTTTCCTGTGGAATATGCTTGTCTGGAAGTGTATTCGCAAAATATTTCTGTCCTTCAAACCATAGACCAGTAATTCCCACTTCATCTGCCGCCAGTAAAATATGCCCTAACGGCGATTTATATTTGTATGTGTATATCATATTTATACCTCAAAAATGCATGAGGTAGTGTCAACTCCATACCTCCAAAATCGGCTCACCCCCAGTAAAATCAACGATTCTGGGCTATATAGCCTTTACCTCCCCTTTCTTTGGTTTAGGTGACCTTAATTTTACGTTGGAAAACCAGTCAAGGCCGGGCTGAAAGCCCGTAAAATTCAGCCTTGACGGGGTTTCCGTAAGTAAAATATACTTGGTCAGCACCAAGGAAAAAAGAGATAATTTTTTCTTAATTCGTTTTACACTACCGTCGTTCAAACAACATGCTCCTTAAATGCTTTTCATTGTCAACACATCAATTTGTAAAATACAGAAAATCCCCACATGGTCTCTCATAATTATTAATCAGCTTATTCATGACCTGACCATTGTAATACAATGTGGCGGAGCCGCCGCCATCCAGGTTGTAGGCGTACTGACAACCATAGCTATTGAAGATATTAACAAGATCCCAGTGGTTCAGACCGGCGTAACTGCCAGTGTCGGTGACAAGAAGCACATAAATGCCAGGTTTCACCATTCCCACAGCAGTTCTCGGATAATATTTGGCTGTTTCTGACCAGGCAGGCTGGGCCTGTCCATCTTTGATCAGAATCGGACCAAAATTATAGGTATCTTTCACGCCCTCTTCCAGAAGAGCTTCGCCTTTTAATCCCTGCTCTGGTGTATAAATAGTGCCATCATATTTTACAGCCATTACGCTGTAACTGGTCTCATAATTTCCATAAATCACACCATTCTTGATACACATTCCAAGAGGTGACGGCCGCCCTGTCTGGTAACTAAACGCACTTCCATTTACTCCGATAATACCCCCATTACCAGAAACCGCACCGGAGGTAGTCTGTCTGGCACCACCATAGGTTCCATAAGATAAAGCGGATTTCAGCTGTCCGGAATTTTTGATTTTTATCAGCGCTACCCAGTAAGGAACATTATGTGTGGATTTTCTGCGCAGATCAATATTAAGAGAGCTGCTTTTATATGTATAGCGGTTATCATTCACCTTCACATCCGGTCTGGTCTGTCCGGTTCTTCTCCCGCTATCATTTACATAATATTTTCCCACCCACACATTTGTATACAAAGCACCTGTTTTCTTATCAAAATAATAACGATATTCACCAATTTTCTGCCATCCTGTTGCCATTCTGGAATTAGGAAGGAAATAATATCGCTTTCCTCCGTAGCTCAGCCAGCGGTTGGCAATTGCCACACCTGACTTATTGAAATAATAAGAGTATTTCGTTCCTGTAGCCCATCGGTTGCGGAACATAATGCCATTCTTCCGGTTGTAATAATACCGTTTCCCGCCTGATTTCAGCCAGCCTGTATAGCGTTTTCCATTCTTTGTGCTGTAATAACGCTGACCTTTGTAGGTAATTTTTCCCCAAAGCAGTTTTCCCTTGGAATTATAAAAATAATAGTCTTTTCCCCGCTTCACCCAGCCATGCTTTTTCGAAGTGATACTCACAGTCGTATTGGAAGCCTTCACATAAGAAGCGGCCCACACCGGAGAGGAACACATGGTAAATATCAAAAACAGAAAACAGATAATCCCAAAGCTTCTTTTTTTCAATTCCTTCTCCCCCCTCATTTCAATAAAAAATCGTAACAGTTCAGTACTTTCACAGTTACACGCTCCGTGATGTACAGAACTCACTAAGCATTTGCTTTCTGGTTATAAAAAATTCGGGGCAGACAAATTACTTCGTCTGCCCCGCTGTATTTGCCTTGCTGCAGGTAATTATTATGCGGCTGCCTGCTCGCATAAATTACTGATTAAGCTGCCGGTGTCTCACTGTCATCCAGTGTATCTCCAGCCATATCTGTCTGCTCTTCGGACTCAGCAACACCATCTGTCTCCGTACTCTCAATATCGCTGTCGCCTGTAGCAGCGATCACATCGTCCAGCCATCCCTCAGGCATGCCTGCGCTGGTCAGATTCTCTGTGATTGCATCCATATTCATGGAAGCTGTATAAGCTTCAACTTCATCATCATTACTGAAATCATAAACATCTGTCAGGGAAGCAACATCAACTGCGGCAAGTGCCTCTCCGCCATTGCCGCCTGTCAGAGAAACTGAACCAAGAGTCGCACCACCTGCTGCAATAGCAAGATTCCAGTCAATGCTGTCCTCATCTGCACCATCGGCTGTAAAGATCAGCTGCATTCCACCAAATGGATCATAGGAATTTCCATCTTCATCTTCCACAGGCGCTCCGGAAATTGTGTAAGTTCCCTTCCAGATTCCGTCCTGTACTGCCTTGGTATCATAATCTGTAACATCAATCACAGCTGCATCCGCTTCACCGGAAGAAATCGTGTAAGTTCCGCTTAACAGGTCACCTTTCAGCTCACCGCTTCCTTCAATTGCAACCTTGTCATCTCCGGAACCCAGCTGCATGGAAAATCCTCTCTTATCTCCATCCGCTGTACACAGATATCCGAAAAGCTCTTCCTCCTGCTCATCATCATTCAGAAGGAACTGGCGTCCAACAACCTCTCCGTCACTGTCAACCCATGCCCTTAAAATAAATCCGGACTCGTCAGTCTCATCAGCTTCTGTATCCAGATCTTTCTCCATATCCTCGATTGCTTCCAGGAAAGTCTCATAAGTATAATCTGGATCATTCATGGCTTCTGTCCAGGTCTCAATAAGCCCCTTCAGTTCTTCATCAGACTTGGCTGTATCCAGAATCTGCTGGAACATTGGAAGTGCCTCTGCCTGTGTAACATGTCCTTCCAGAACGCTAAGCTCCTGACTTACATCTCCTGCAACAGCTTCCTGTGCTCCAGGATTCTCAGCATCTGCAACATTATCAAAAATAATATCTGTGTATCTTGTAAGAATAGATGTCACTAAGTCTGCTTCCGGAAGGTTCTCCAGAGTGGAAAAATAGCTGTTCATGCTATCTGCCAGATCAAGACTCGTGGTAAAGGAAGAATCCAGTTCCTGATCTGCCTCTTCCACTGCTTCCTGAGTCATCTGCTCCATATTCATTTTAATATAGCCATCACTCAGCTCCGGAATTCTCATATAAATTTCAGAATTCTCTGTATCAAAATAATATTCTATTGTACAGATCTTGGTTCCATTTACATTCACATCCATAAACTCAGTCATGGACTTATCAGACATGCTTACATTTCCACTGATGGAAGCATCCGCCAGCCAGGAGATATCCACAGGAGAAAGCATTCCCAGAATTGCTTTTCCACCATCTTCCAGACTTACCTTTATTTCCGCATTTCCCTTAACTTCTTCTGTATCCATTTCAGAAAGGCTCTTTGCGTAATCAGCACCAAATTCCTCGATCATTTTGGCAAAGGCTGCTTTCTCTGTTTCCTTGTAAGAATCTGCTGCCCATGTGGTAGCCGGTACTGCACTGATTCCCATAAGGGATGCTAACAAAATTGCGGTAATTTTCTTTCTCTTCATAAGATCCTCCTTTGGTATAAATCCTTACGGATTCTGCAATCTTTCCGTTGCTGTTTGCTGGTAATTCCCAACTGCTCTCATTACCAGTTAAGCAGCCAGTTTCTGTCAACGATCCGTCACGGACTATACAAAGTTCCATAACAGACATATCTGACAAAACAAGTTAATATCAGAATAGCATTTGCCGAACTTATTGTCAATAACCCATAAATATTCTGACGATTCCCGTGACAAAAAAGTGGTTACTGTTCCATCTGTGACCAATAAAACAAAAATTTTTCCCACAAACAAATCCTATAAATCCGGACAGGCTCTGATATATCATATTGTACCATTTACTCTCCACTGTCCTGTATAATATAACTATCCAGTTTTTCCATATACCTCTGGTCACGCTCAACAGTAATCACAATCACGTCATCCGGTTCATATTTATCCAAAAGCTCCTGGTCAAAGTCATCAATTCTCACAAATATGGTTTTCTGATAGCGATAGGGCATGTATTTTTCAAGGCGGAGTCGAAAAGAATCCCCGATCACCATTAAAGTTTTCTCATTCTCCGAATTGGATTTAAACACTTTCAGGATCTCCTCGCCGCCTTCACTCTCCTCTTTTTTCACCTTGTAACGGATACCATCGTGAAAATAATTCAACCCATACTCCCTGTCATCATTCAGCTCTTTATACCGCCCGATCATCCTGGACAGATCCCCCCTGCAAGGTTTAGTTCCGATCAGAACCTGAATATCTTCGATTGGCAGACTTTCACCTGTCATATCCTGTACAATTTTCTCGTTGGTAATATAGCCGCCTAAATTGTTCATATGAGTATCATATTTTCGGAACAGCTGGTATTTTTCAGTAAACTCCCTCAGATAATCTGCCAGAAAATCAAATTCCACGTCGGAATTTTCTTTCATATATTTTGCAAAAGTCTCCATTCTGGAATCCCCGATTCCAATCATCTTTGGCTTCTCCGGCATATACTTCGAATAAAGTGTCTCTTTGTTGGGAGCCACATAGTAATGGAACTGTTCCACGCCCCTGTTCAGGAACCAGTCCCGTACTTTTGCAATTCCGGATGCAATTTCCGCACTTTGTTCCAGTGTATACACATTGGTTTTCTGGTAATCTGCCATGGCATTTTCTCCCTCCCTTTCCGGCAGGTAAAACAGCCAGTTATCTTCTCCGATCACCACATCCCCGATCTTTGTATTGCGGAAAAATTCCGTATCAATAAAGTTGCAGAACTTCACCAGGTCATTTTTGAAGGGCACATGATCCTTATAATACGCCTCAAACTGCTCCGGGAAGTCTCCCAGAGATTCCAGATTCACCTCCGGAAATTCAGCCAGTTTTCTGTTTTCATTGTTTTCCGTATCAAATCTGCCGGAAAATCCAGCCCACACCACTCCTGGCAGAACCAGACTTCCTGCAAATAATACGATCAGAATTTTCTGTTTTCTCATATGCTTCCTGTTAAAATCTGAAATAAATAAACGGGTTATAGCTGTTATTTACAAGTGCCGCCACACTCAGCCAGAAAATCACCATACAGGCGATCATTCTCGGAACTGTCACCATTCCATTGGCAGGGATTTTTCCAGCGGAATGTACCCGGACCTTCTCATATATCTTCTGCAAAACTCCTGCAAATAAAACACCCATAACGATCAGAAAGATCATTTTGCTGTCAAGATATGCAGAAAGAAGAATGGTTCCTCCATGTGCCACAAACATATTTCTCACATAAGTGAAAAACAGGGAAATATTTTCTGCACGGAACAGAATCCATCCAAAAAACACCGCGGTCACTGTGTAGCCCCAGCCCACGATTCTAGGCAGTTTTTCCAGTTTTTTCCCAAGCCACACACGTTCCAGTATAAGAAAAAAGCCATGATAAAGCCCCCAGAGGATAAACGCCATTCCAGCCCCATGCCACATTCCGGTAAGGAAAAATACGATAAGCAGGTTTCGATAGGTGCATGCCGCGCCTTTGCGATTTCCTCCCAAAGGAATATAGACATAATCGCGAAACCAGGAAGACAGGGAAATATGCCATCTGTGCCAGAATTCCTGCACAGAACCAGCTGTATAAGGATAATTGAAATTCTCCTGGAATTCAAATCCGAACATTTTTCCAAGACCAATGGCCATATCGGAATATCCGGAAAAATCGTAATAAATCTGCATCATGTAAAGAATTGCGCCCAGCCACAGAGCCTTCCTGGATACCGCGTATGGACCATATTTAAAAATTTCATCCACCACACGGGCAAAGGAATTGGCAAGAAGAACCTTTTTCCCAAGTCCCCAGCAAAAACGCATTATCCCGGCTGCAAATTTTCGGATAGTCTCTTTTCTTCCTGTAATCTGAGCTGCAATGTCGCGATATTTTACAATAGGTCCTGCGATCAGCTGTGGGAAAAAGGAAATATACAAAAGCATATGCCAGAAATTGTGCTGTGCCGGCACCTCTCCCCTGTACACATCGATCACATAGGACAACGCCTGGAAAGTATAAAAAGAAATTCCAATTGGAAGCGCCACCTGAAAAAGAGTGGTTCCTGTTCCATCTGCTGAAAAAAGTCCGGTTATGGCTTCTGTCAGAGTGCCAAAATACTTGAAATATCCCAGCAACCCCAGATTAATAATCAAAGTTGCCACAAGAATCTTTTTTTTCCTGGTCTGATATTTTTCAATCAGAATTCCGCCGGTAAAATTCACCGCCACGGAAAACAGCATAAGGAAAACATAAAGCGGCTCTCCCCATGCATAAAAAAGCAGACTGAAAAATACCAGGATTCCATTTCGGATTTTTCCGGGACTTATATAATATGCTGCCAGTACTAAGGGCAGAAAGATCCATAGAAAGAGCATCGAGCTGAAAACCATGTGTATCTCCTTTATTTTTCAAACAGGCTCTGGAGCATGTTTGTCTGTCAATGCTCAGTATTATAACATAAAAGACCCTCCCCATACCAGTATCCTGAAAAAATTCACATTCTGGTATGAGAAAGGTCTCCGTTTTTTAACTGAGAGAAAAATCCATCCGTTCTCACTTATTTCGTATTATAACTGCACAGAACTTTTTTCGCGTGCAGATTACGGGAATGATCTGAGGCATACCCTCCTCATTCCAAGCCACTTACCAGATTTTGGAGTCCACAGCTGCGCGCTCGATCGGCAGGCCTTTCATATATCTTTCCATGAACATATTAAAGCCTTCTACACCCTCCGGATCTGGATTCAGGGTGCTTCCCTGATTTCCTGCAAATACCTTGGTATCCAGGAAGTCTTCCAGGGTCTCATTCTCCTCTTTATTTACAAGATAGGAAGCGAGCACTGCAATTCCCCATGCACCGCCTTCACCGGCAGTCTCCATAACAGAAACCGGGGCATTTACAGCATCTGCAAGGATCTGCTGTCCAACACCTTTTGTCTTAAACAGTCCGCCATGACCAAGAAGACGGTCAACCTTTACCCCCTCTTTCTTAAACAGGATGTCAAGACCAACTCTCATAGCGCCAAGGCAGGTATAAAGATTGGTTCTCATAAAGTTGGCAAGGTTGAATTTGCTCTCTGGAGAGCGTACAAACAGTGGTCTTCCTTCTGTAAATCCAGTCATATGCTCACCGGAGAAATAGCAGTAGGATAAAAGTCCGCCGCAGTCCACATCCCCTTCCAGAGCCTTGTTGTATAAGGTTCCGAAAAGCTTGTTCATATCAGCTTCCATACCCATTGCTTCTGCAAACTCACGGAAAATATTTACCCATGCATTCAGATCAGAAGTACAGTTATTAGAGTGTGCCATTGCAACCGGATGTCCGGATGGAGTCGCAACCATATCAATTTCAGAATATGGTGCAGATAACTCCTTCTCCAAAACAATAGAGGCAAATACAGAAGTACCTGCGGAAACATTTCCGGTACGCTTTGCAACGCTGTTGGTAGCTACCATTCCAGTGCCAGCGTCACCTTCCGGCGGACACATAGGAATTCCGGCTTTCAGCCTGCCTGTTACATCAAGAAGCTTTGCTCCCTCTTCTGTCAGGCAGCCAGCATCCTGTCCCGCAACAAGACATTTCGGCAGAATGCCGCGAAGCTTCCATGGGAACCCATAAGAAGCAACCTGCTCATCAAACTGCTGAACCATTTTTTCATTGTAATCCCTGGTAGTGCTGTCCACTGGGAACATTCCTGCAACATCGCCAATTCCAAGAACTCTTTTTCCAGTCAGTTTCCAATGTACATATGCCTCCAGAGTGGCAATGTAATCAATATCTTTTACGTGAGGCTCGCCTTTTAAAATTGCCTGATACAGATGTGCGATACTCCATCTCTGAGGAATATTATACTGAAAAAGTTCGGACAGTTTTCTGCTTGCTTCTCCCGTAATATTGTTTCTCCAGGTTCTGAACGGAACCAGAAGATTTCCTTCTTTGTCAAATGGCATGTAGCCGTGCATCATGGCACTGATTCCAATAGCACCAACGCTTGTCAGCTCCACACCATATTTCTCCTCTACATCCTTTGCCATCTGCTGATAACAGTCCTGCAAACCGGACCAGATATCTTCCAGACTGTATGTCCATACACCATTCTCATAGCGGTTCTCCCACTCGTGTCCGCCGGATGCGATTGGTGCATTATTTCCATCTACCAGAACTGCCTTGATTCTTGTGGAACCGAACTCAATTCCAAGTGCTGTCCTGTTATCCAGGATTGCCTGCTTTGCTTCTGCTGCTCCCATGTGTAAAATCCTCCCGTTGTTGTTATATAATACACAGCTTTTCTACTGCATATTGTGCTATTTCTCCAAATTTCAAACTATTTAGAGCCTGTTTTTATTATAATATGCTTCCAGAAAGGCGTCAATATCTCTCCCAAAAGCTTTTTGTAAAATATGCGCAGCTGTTTGTGCCAGGCATTTTTTCGGGGACAATTGCCACCCTACAGAATATCAATCAGTGCATCAATATCTTCCATCTTCGTCGCCCAGCTTGTTGCAAAGCGGATCACAGTATGATTCTCGTCATATTTTTCCCAGAAGCTGAACTTCACTTTTTCGCCCAATTCCTCCATTTTCTTATTTTCCAGGATAACAAAAATCTGATTGGTTGGGGAATTAATGAAAAATTCATAGCCCTTCTCTTTTAATGCAGCTTTCAGTTTTGCAGCGGTTTCAATAGCATTTTTACTGATTTCCAGGTACAGATTTCCTGTAAAAAGAGTATCAAACTGAATTCCAAGCAGTCTGCCTTTCGCAAGAAGCGCTCCCTGCTGTTTGATCATAGTAAAGAAATGTTTCGGTGCTTTCTTCGGAAAAACGACTGCTTCACCGCACAGGGCACCAACCTTGGTTCCTCCGATATAAAATACGTCTGTATAATTTGCAATATCTTTCAAAGTCACATCTGTCTCTGCCACCAGTCCATAGCCCAGTCTGGCTCCGTCCAGGAATAGCGGGATCTCATATTCCCTGCATACACTGGAAATATCTGCCAGTTCCTGCTTTGTGTAAAGAGTTCCGTATTCTGTCGGATGTGAAATATAAACCATGCCTGGAAAAACCATGTGATCATAGCTTCCGTCTGCGTAGTAGGTCTGGAGATAATCTTTCAGATCTGCGGCAGAAATTTTACCATTGTCCTGGGGAAGTGGAAGAACTTTATGTCCGGTAAATTCTATTGCTCCGGCTTCGTGCGCATTTACATGACCGGTAACTGCGGAAAGCACTCCTTCATACCGGTTCAACACGGACGCGATCACCACTGCATTTGTCTGGGTACCCCCTACCAGGAAATAGACCTCCCCATCTGGACAGCCACATGCCTCTTTTATTTTTTCTTTCGCTTTGTCACAGAAAGGATCCTGTCCATATCCCGGAACCTTTTCCATATTGGTTTCCATTAATCTTTTTAAGATTGCCTCATGAGCACCTTCGCAATAATCATTTTCAAAATACAACATGATGTAACTCCTTTGTTTCATATTTTTCACTTGTACCATACAGGTATATTTTACTTTGATTTCGTTTTTTAATCATATACCTGCCCTGAATTTTTTACAAGAAAAATGTTTCCGGATAACAGTTCCGTAACCAAATGGCCAATAAATTCTTTCTTTTATATAATTCAGGGTTGACATTCCCACCTTTGCCGAATTATAATTACCACAACAAAATACATTTGCAGTCACGCTTCAATAAAAGGGAGTAGCTGGCATATCAAATGCACTGTTTCTGGTTTAGTGCATTTTTGTATATGGATTTTCATGCGTCAGAACGGTAGACAGTTCCATGAATCTGTCGCCCGCAGAAAATTGAAATGGCAAGACTTTTATTACAATAGTCGCATATCTTCAGATATGCAGTATTGTAATAAAAGTCTTTTTTATACCCCAAAAACAGGTTATAAAATGCCTTTCCTACAAGGCTTTCATTTTTATAACAATATTAACATTATGCAAGTATTTTTATCTATTTAAGCACTTACATTCAAACACCCAAAAGGAGGAAAAAGAAATGGAATTTTTAACAGACGGAATCCTTGCATTAACCTGGCAGCAAATTGTGATGTTTGCCGTCGGAATCACCCTGATCTGGCTGGCTATCAAAAAGGGATTTGAACCAGCCCTGCTTCTGCCAATGGGCTTTGGTGCCATACTTGTGAACCTGCCTTTTTCCGGAGTTTTAAACCAGACTCTGGCTGGCGGGATCCAGGCAAACGGAGTCATTGAATGGCTGTTCCATGTGGGAATTGAAGCCTCAGAAGTCATGCCGATTTTACTTTTCATCGGAATTGGCGCTATGATCGACTTCGGTCCCCTGCTTTCCAATCCCTCTTTGTTCCTGTTTGGCGCAGGTGCACAGCTTGGAATTTTTGCTGCAATTTTACTGTCCACCATCCTTGGATTTGACCTAAAAGACGCTGCTTCTATCGGAATCATCGGTGCTGCCGACGGACCTACTTCCATTCTGGTATCCCAGGTCCTGAATTCCAAATATATCGGCGCCATTGCAGTTGCCGCCTATTCCTACATGGCACTTGTCCCAATTGTACAGCCCTTTGCCATCCGGCTTGTCACTACAAAGAAGGAACGCTGCATTCACATGGAATATAATCCGAAATCCGTTTCCAAAACCATGAAGATTGCTTTTCCCATTATAGTTACTGTAATCGTTGGGCTGGTAGCACCTCAATCTGTTGCGCTGGTTGGATTTCTCATGTTCGGCAACCTGATCCGGGAATGCGGCGTCCTGGGCACCCTGTCCGACACAGCCCAGAATATTCTGGCAAATCTGATCACCCTGCTTCTTGGAATCACCATTTCCTTCAGCATGCGTGCAGAACAGTTTGTAACAAAAGAGACCTTACTGATCCTGGTGATCGGACTTTTTGCTTTTGTCATGGACACCATCGGCGGCGTTCTCCTGGCAAAATTTATGAATCTTTTCCTGAAAAAGAAGATCAATCCTATGATCGGAGGCGCCGGAATTTCTGCATTTCCAATGTCCTCCCGTGTAGTTCAGAAAATGGCCATGGAAGAAGATCCCACAAATGTAATTCTCATGCAAGCCGCCGGTGCCAACGTGTCCGGACAGATTGCTTCTGTAATCGCAGGAGGCATGGTTATCAACCTGGTGACAAAATTTTTATAAAGATTTTATAATGAGGAGGGTCTTATCTATGAATACATCAAATATCATTATTGCACTTGAAATCATGGCAAAAGGTATGGCAGGAATCTTTACTGCCATTCTGATCATCATTCTTTGTGTATGGCTTCTCGGAAAAATCGGAAAATAAATACTCCAATATATCTATAGCGCTTCTCTTTTCATCCCCGACAAAAAACGAGCCAAGGTCACATGCAGCATTGACCTTGGCTCAATATTTTTACTAATACATCGTTTCGTAAATAACTATACCAATCGCGTAGGATGTAGATCCGAGTGTGCAGGTCTAAAATCCACATTTTCTCTCTGTTACTCTGCTGCATCAGCAGCATTCTCAGAGGCAGAACCGGGCTCCCCATCATAATTTTCCAGGAAAGAATGTCTCACACCATATTGTTTATATCCCACAACTGTATCAATATTTACATTCTCTACGCTCTTGAAAATGTTGCCCTCTACAAACGGATTCACCTTTTTCAGGTCACGGATCAGTTCCTTGATTTCTACACGTTTGGAGCGATTTTCGTTATTGCAGGTAGTGCAGGTATCTGTAAATTTACATGCACACTGAATAAAATGGAGATCATTGTAGTCACGCCATGCCTTAATATCATCCTCCCGCACCAGATACAATGGACGGATCAGTTCCATTCCCTCAAAGTTGGTGCTGTGAAGCTTGGGCATCATAGTCTGTACCTGGGCACCGTAAAGCATGCCCATAAGAATGGTCTCAATCACATCATCATAGTGGTGACCAAGTGCAATCTTGTTGCAACCCATTTCTTTTGCAAAAGCATAGAGATGCCCGCGGCGCATTCTTGCGCAAAGATAACAAGGAGATTTCTCCACATTAAATACAGACTCAAAAATATCAGACTCAAAAATACGAATAGGAATATTTAACCTTCTGGCGTTTTCCTCGATTACCTGACGGTTGGCCGGACTGTAGCCCGGATCCATAACCAGAAATTTCACCTCGAAATCAAATTTATTATGAAGCTTCAGTTCCTGGAAGCACTTTGCCATCAGCATAGAGTCCTTGCCGCCGGAAATACAGACTGCAATCCTATCTCCCGGCTTCACAAGCTCGTAAGTATTGATTGCCTTGGTAAACCTGGACCAGATTTTTTTCTTAAATTTCTTGCGAAGACTGATCTCCACATTTTTCGCAAAATCTTCGTCCTGGGAACTCTTCATGGCATCCATAAGCCAGGCAATGTACCCTTTCTCAAGGCTTACTGCATCCAGCCCCTCTTCCTCGAGCTTCTTAGCGATTTCTTTACTATTGATTCCGCGGCTGCAGCAAATAACCAGTTTTCTGGTCTTATCCACTTCCGGATTCTCCATGATTTCCTCTGGCTTACAGGCCAAAGCCCCCTTAACAGCGCCATGGGAAATCTCAATCTCGTCGCGGACATCAATGATCTGATAGGACTCCGCTGGTAACTTTTTTAATTCTTCTATTGTTATACTGCTCATTTAAATCCTTCCCTGAATATATTCTATAATGTCCATACTTTATATCACGATCTCAACAAAACTGTAACTCGTTCCTGCTCAGAAGAAACCTTGCTGAATATGATTGTTACTGTTCACTGGTCACGTTCCGCGAGGCGTTTTTTGTGAACAAAGTTCACAGAAAACCCGAGAATTGCGGCGCGAAATCATGCGAATGCATGATTTCTGTGCATCGCGAAGCGCGTTACTGTGAACGGAGTGAACAGTAACATATGATTCTCTAAAGCATGTCCGACATTTTTTTGTTACAAAACGGACATGTCGTCTATCGGCGACATCTCTATATATGAAAATCAGCTGCTGTGCGCCTGCGACACTCCCGCATCTGCCGTTCGTGACGTTCATAGTATCATGTTAATTCCGATTCTTAATCAGTGACACAATAAACAAAATCAACGCCAGTACCGCAAAAAACGGAATCACTGCCACCAGAATATGAAACAGCAAAAAGACGACTATCAGCAGGATCACCACGCCCAGAAGTTTGCTGTACCAGGTATCAAACCGCCATACATGTACATGATTCCGGCTGGAGCTCTGGGTATTCTGTGCGTCATCCGAATAGGTGCTGTACTCCTCATAATCCAGCTGCCCGTTATCCACATCTATATCCAGCAAAGTCCTGGCGATCAGCCTTGGATCTCCAAGTTCATCAAGAACCTGCTGCTCATCACGTCCACTACGTACCTGTGACTGAATATAATCTTCATAGTAACGCACATGCGCCGCCACCTTACCCTCATGCATCTGTCCGGACAGCTGACTTCTCAATGTATCCAGAAATTCTGTTCTATTCATTCAATTATTCAACCTTTCTTATATAAAACCACGAATCATTATCCTGTTTCAAACAGGCTCTGTGCATTTTCTATTCTAACAATACTTGCCCTCATACGCAACTATCCAAGTCATAAAATTTTTATGAAGTCTGAATCGGAGATTATATTTTTCCATTCAGACAAATTTTCTCCACATTCAAAGCATTTGTTATTTTTCACAAATATACATCGTCTTTTTTGACAATAATGCTGTCTGTTAATTTATTGACAAAATGTTTTTTTAATGATACAATGAACACATCAATTGAAAAGCTTCTGAATACTGACGGATCGTGGAGTTAACCACAGGGACTTCAGGAGCAGATCATGAGGATTACTGTTTACAGCTGCTGCACCATATTTTGCAGACAGCATAGACCGTAATTTCCAGCCGACCGTCTGGGCAGTATTTGAATCATCAGATACTGCCCTTTTTTTACCGGGAGGTACCTCTGACATGAGGGAAATACCGTTGTCTTTTTAAGAAGCGGTCATATAAAAACCATTTAATCTTACACAACGAAAGGAGCTTTTATTATGGGGTTTAAAAGTGACATCGAAATCGCACAGGAATGTGAAATGAAACCAATCACTGAGATTGCAGCTAAAGCAGGTATTGCGGACAAATATCTTGAGCAGTATGGTAAATACAAAGCAAAAATCGACTACAATCTTCTGAAAGAAACAGATAAGAATGATGGCAAACTGATTCTGGTTACCGCTATCAACCCGACTCCTGCCGGAGAAGGAAAAACCACTACTACAGTTGGTCTGGCAGACGCTATGCAGAAGCTTGGCAAGAACGTTATGGTAGCTCTTCGTGAGCCATCCCTTGGACCGGTATTCGGTGTAAAAGGCGGTGCAGCAGGCGGCGGATATGCCCAGGTAGTTCCAATGGAAGATATCAACCTTCACTTCACAGGTGACTTCCACGCAATCGGCGCAGCAAACAACCTTCTTGCGGCAATGATCGATAACCATATTTTCCAGGGCAATGCTCTTAACATCGACCCACGTAAGATCACATGGAGAAGATGTGTAGATATGAACGACCGTCAGCTTCGTAATGTAGTAGACGGACTTGGCGGAAGAACAAACGGTATGCCTCGTGAAGACGGCTATGACATCACGGTAGCTTCCGAGATCATGGCTGTTCTCTGTCTTGCAAGTGATATCAAAGACCTGAAAGAAAGACTTTCCAGAATCATCATCGGTTATACATATGGCAAACCGTCAGAGCAGAAACCGGTAACAGCTGGTGATCTTCATGCAGAGGGTGCTATGACAGCACTTCTGAAAGATGCTCTGAAACCAAACCTTGTTCAGACACTGGAGCATGTACCTGCAATCGTTCACGGCGGACCATTCGCAAACATTGCTCACGGATGTAACTCCGTAACCGCTACCAAGATGTCTCTGAAGCTTGCTGATTACACCATCACAGAGGCTGGATTCGGTGCTGACCTTGGTGCCGAGAAATTCCTTGATATCAAATGCCGTATGGCTGGTCTGAAACCAAATGCAGTTGTTATCGTTGCTACTGTCCGTGCACTGAAATACAATGGCGGCGTTCCGAAGGCTGATCTTAACAATGAGAACCTTGAGGCTCTTGAAAAAGGTCTTCCAAACCTTCTGAAACACGTAAGCAACATCAAAAATGTTTACAAGCTTCCATGTGTTGTTGCAATCAATGCATTCCCGACTGATACCAAGGCAGAGCTTGACCTGGTAGAAGCAAAATGTAAAGAGCTTGGCGTTAATGTTGCACTTTCTGAAGTATGGGCAAAAGGCGGCGAAGGCGGTATTAAATTAGCTGAGGAAGTAATCCGTCTTGTTGAAGAGCCAAACGACTTCACATATTCCTATGAGCTTGAAGGCTCTATCGAAGATAAGCTGAACCAGATCGTTCAGAAAATCTATGGCGGTAAGAGAGTTGTTCTCACAGCAAACGCTCAGAAACAGGCAAAACAGCTTGAGGAACTGGGATTCGGAAACTGCCCGATCTGTGTAGCAAAAACACAGTACAGCTTAACAGATGACCAGACCAAGCTTGGTGCTCCTACAGACTTCGAAGTAACCGTTCGTAACCTGAAGATTTCCGCAGGTGCAGGCTTCATCGTAGCCCTCACAGGAGAGATCATGACCATGCCAGGTCTTCCAAAGGTTCCGGCTGCTGAGAAAATCGATGTAGACGAAACAGGTAAGATCACAGGACTGTTCTGATTTTTACATGTCAGCCAGGTTTCCGTGTAAACATGGATTTGGCACGTTGCTCACAAAAATCAACGCCCGGGAGACCCAAACTCCCGGGCGCTTTTTACATACAAGCAAAGTGTATCCTTTGAAAATAAAATAAAGGATTTTATCAGCCTGCCAGGGACAAATGCCCTGGCAGTATTTGTATATTACTTATTTCAGCTTCTCCCCTGTAAGCATCTCATATGCCTGGAGATATTTGTCGATTGTCTTGTCCACGATTTCCTGTGGAAGAGTCCAGTCGTTGTCCGGGTTTGCTTTCAGCCAGTCACGGGCAAACTGCTTGTCAAAGGATGGCTGGCCATGACCTGGCTCATATCCATCTGCCGGCCAGAATCTGGAGCTGTCCGGTGTAAGCATCTCATCACCAATAACAATATTACCATTTTCATCAAGTCCAAACTCAAATTTGGTATCTGCAATAATAATACCTTTGCTTAAAGCATACTCAGCACATTTTTTATATAATGCGATGGTGTAATCACGAATCTTCTCTGCATACTCCTGACCATGTCCCGGATAGTATTTCTCAAGATGGGTAACGCTCTGCTCAAAAGAAATATTCTCATCGTGGTCGCCAATCTCAGCCTTGGTAGAAGGTGTGTAAATAGGCTCAGGCAGCTTGTCAGACTCTTTCAGACCTTCCGGAAGAGTAATTCCGCAAACTGTACCATTCTTCTGGTAGCTTGCCCAGCCGCTTCCAGTGATATATCCACGAACGATGCACTCAACCGGGATCATATCCAGCTTGCGGCACATCATGCTGTTTCCGTCAAACTTATCCTGCTGGAAAAACTCCGGCATATCTTTTACATCAACAGAAATCATGTGGTTCGGCAGGATATCCTGGGTCATATCGAACCAGAACTTGGACATCTGGGTAAGAACAGTGCCTTTCTTCGTCACTTCGTTGTTCAGGATCACATCAAAACAGCTGATACGGTCTGTCGCAACCATGATCAGGCTGTCTCCGTTGTCGTAAATCTCGCGTACTTTGCCTTCTTTAACTGGCTTCATTTCCTGCATAGCTTTACACCTCATCACTTTTCTATTTTTCATTTTTGTAAAAGTCCCAAAGGCATGACTGTTTCACAACCTCAGCCTGCCTGTTTCCGCTTTTACAGCACCCAATTATTTTACCATTTTGCAAACAAAAAAACAATTCTCTTAAATGCCGAAATCAAGGCATCTTTTCCCGAAATCCATGTGAATCTTCACATGTAACCATTCAAAGTGATTGATTCCTGCATTATCTTCGTTTTATAATAAGAAAAAACAACCAGCAGGATACTCTGCCTGCGAGGGGCATTTCAGCTCACAAAACTAATTTACCATATATTCCAGGAGGCACTATGATCTATAAATTTGCAGCCGCCGACATGGACGGTACTTTATTAAATGACAAAAACGAAATTACACCATACACCATCGAAATAATCCGGCAGGCAGCCGCGCAGGGACTGATTTTCTCCATATGCACCGGGCGCCCCATTCAGGGAGTGGAGCGCTATCAGAAACAGCTGGGCATTCAGGGACCTGTGATCACTTATAATGGGGCTATGATCCTGGATTCTGCTGACGGACGCGTTCTGTATAGACAGGAGCTGAAAGCTGACGATGCGCGTCTGATTCTGGAAGCAGGACTGAACTATGATACTACCATGTGCATCTGGTCGGACAATAAATTATATGGGAACAAGCTGAATGACCGGATTCAGGAATACAGCCAGGCTACCAAGGTAACGCCCCTTCTCATGCCATCTATCGACGAGCTTTTGGCGCAGGGGATTACGAAAATTCTCTGGTATGACGATGTTTCCCAAATTCAGCAAATAGAAAAAGAGCTACGGAAAACAGCTCATTTTCATAACGTAACTTTTTGCACCTCCAAGCCCTTCTATCTGGAGTTCTTCAGCAGTAAGGTGTCAAAGGCTGCAGCTATTGATTGCATTGGTAAGCTCTACGATTTCACCCCCGCTGAAACTATCGCTATCGGCGACGGTTTCAATGACCTCTCCATGATCCGCTATGCTGCCCTTGGCGTTGCCATGGCAAATGCACCAGATGGCGTGAAAGAGTCTGCGGATTATATCACTGCACGCACTAACAATGAGGATGGTGTTGCAGAAGTTCTGGAGAAATTTGTTTTATAGAATCATGACTATACAAAAATGGTGATTGTGTTAATTATTTCACATTCAACACAATCACCATTCTATTAATCCGTTTTAAACCAAATTTTGTCCGCCTTGCTATATCTCTTACAGATTCTTAAACAGCGGCTTCATAGCCGGATACAGTTCTTTGAACTTCTGGTATCTCTCCTCATATTTCGCAGCCAGTTCTGGAGTAGGCTCTACAGTATCCACTACTTTTGCAAGCTTCTTGCCAGCAGTCTCAACGTTCGGATAAACACCGCATCCTACTGCTGCCAGCATAGCACCGCCAAGGGATGGTCCCTCTTCCACTTCCAGAACGTCAACCTTAATATTCATAACATTTGCAATAATCTGCTTCCACAGCGGGCTCTTTGCACCACCGCCACAGATCTTGGTACGCTCAATTTTAATTCCAAGACTCTTTGCAACCTCCAGAGAATCACGAAGTGCGAAAGCAACTCCCTCCAATACAGCCTGAGTCATATCTGCTCTTGAGGTGTCCATGGACATGCCGAAGAATACGCCTCTTGCATCTGGATCGTTGTGTGGGGAACGCTCGCCCATCAGGTATGGCAGGAAGAATACGTGATTCTCACCAAGCTTCTGGATAGGCGCCTGCTCTGCTGCGAAGTCCTTCGTTCCAAGAATCTCCTCGGCCCACCATTTATTACAGGAAGCAGCGCTGAGCATACATCCCATCAGATGATAGCTTCCATCTGCATGGCAGAAAGAATGAAGGGCATTGTGCTCATCTACACCAAAATTCTTGCTGGAAATAAATACAGTTCCAGAAGTACCAAGGGAAATATTGCACTGTCCATCACCAACTGTTCCAGTACCAACAGCTGCTGCCGCATTGTCTCCAGCACCAGCGATAACCTTTACATTCTCAGAGAAGCCAAGCTCTTTAGCAACCTCTGGCTTCAGTGTTCCAACAACCTCCCAGCTCTCATAAACCTTCGGAAGCTGCTCCTCTTTCACACCGCAGATTTCCATCATTTCTTTAGACCAGCAGCGATTCTTTACATCCAGAAGAAGCATACCTGAAGCGTCAGATACATCTGTGCAGAAGGAGCCGCTTAAACGATAAGCCAGGTAATCCTTTGGAAGCATGATCTTCACAACTTTTGCAAATTTCTCTGGCTCATTTTTCTTCATCCACAGGATCTTCGGAGCAGTAAAGCCTGCAAATGCGATATTTGCAGTATACTGGGAAAGCTTGTCCTTTCCGATCACATTATTCAGATAATCTGTCTCTTCAGAAGTACGTCCGTCATTCCACAAAATTGCAGGACGAATTACCTGATCCTGATCATCTAAAGTTACCAGTCCATGCATCTGTCCGCCGAAGCTGATTCCGGCAACCAGGGAGCGGTCAATGCCCTCTGTCAGTTCTTTCATACCAGCCATACTCTGGGTATACCAGTCTTCCGGATTTTGCTCAGACCAGCCCGGATGCGGGAAAAATAATGGATATTCTTTTGATACGATATTACAGATTTTTCCGGATTCTTCCATAAGAAGAAGTTTTACTGCGGAAGTACCAAGATCAACACCGATAAAATACATTTTTATCCTCCTTAAGTTCATGCCTTAGGCGCTCCTTCTAGGCTTTCCGGCCAGAACCCTCTTAGAATGCTCTGCCCGCCTATTCTAAAAACAGCCGTACCGCATAAAGTGGTACGGCCGTTTCTATATACGCCTATAATTCTATTCAAATCGTCCCTTCCTGCTTTTTAAGCAAGAAGCAATCATTCTACATTGCTCTCAACTTTGTACACAGCAATTACTTACTGTTTATTTAAGCATTAGCCCCATGGATTCTCTGTAGGATATCTTACACCAGCTGGCTGGTTGTAACCGATCTTCTTAACATCAAGTCCAAGGAATTTCACTACTTCGTAGAATGCCTTTCCATAATGTCCGAACATAACTGCACCGTGATGCGGGTAGTTGCCCTCGATCAGTACGTGACGGTAGAATCTTCCCATCTCTTTGATTGCGAAGATACCAATACCACCAAAGGATCTTGTAGGTACGTCAAGAACTTCACCTTCTGCAACATAAGAAACAAGCTCTCCCTCAGAGTTGCACTGCAGACGATAGAATGTAATATCAGAAGCAGCGATATCTCCCTCCAGAGTTCCTCTTGTGAAATCTGGCTCAGATCCTTCCGGTTCAAGAAGTCTGTGCTGGATCAGCTGATATTTAACAGCTCTGGAATCGCACATCTTGCAGGCCGGAGTATTTCCGCAATGGAAGCCCATGAATGTATCGGTAAGCTTATAATCATATTTGCCCTTGATATCCTCATCATAGATGTACTGAGGAACGGAGTTGTTGATGTCAAGCAGTGTAACAGCGTCATTGGAAATGCAAAGTCCGATGTACTCGCTAAGAGCTCCGTAGATATCAACCTCACAGGATACCGGGATTCCTCTTGCAGCAAGACGGCTGTTTACATAGCATGGCTCAAATCCAAACTGTGACGGGAATGCAGGCCAGCATTTATCAGCAAATGCAACGTATTTTCTTGCTCCCTTGTGAGCCTCAGCCCAGTCAAGAAGAGTAAGCTCAAACTGTGCCATTCTCTCACTAAGGTCAGCATAGTATCTGCCCTCGCCCATCTCCTTCGCCATATCTGCACAAACTTCCGGGATACGAGGATCGTTCTCATGCTCTTTGTATGCAACCAGAAGGTCAAGTTCAGAGTTCTCTTCAATCTCAACGCCCAGCTCATAGAGTCCTTTGATCGGTGCGTTACATGCGAAGAAGTCCTGTGGACGTGGTCCAAAGGTAATGATTTTCAGGTTACGAACACCGATAACGGCACGTGCAACTGGTACGAAGTCAGCGATCATGGTAGCAATGTCAGTTGCAGTTCCAACCGGATATTCCGGAATATAAGCTTCAAGATGACGCATCTTTAAGTTGTAGGAGCAGTTCAGCATACCGCAGTAAGCATCACCACGACCATTGATCATATCGCCATCGCCCTCAGCAGCAGCTACATACATGCAAGGTCCGTCAAATCTCTCAGCAATCAGGGTCTCTGGAGTCTCTGGTCCGAAGTTTCCAAGGAAAACAACAAGTGCATTACACTCAGCTTTGTTTACATCCTCGAGAGCCTTCTCCATGTCTTTCTCATTCTCAACAGTTACTGGACATTCATAAAGCTCACCCTTGTAAGCGTCCATGATAGCTGCGCGTCTCTTCTCAGAAAGCTGAATCGGGAAACAGTCACGGCTTACTGCGATTAATCCAAGTTTTACTACTGGTATATTGTTCATAATAGGTATTCCTCCATATGTTAATTTTTTAAGAAACTTTCAATTGTGGTAGCTATGTAAGCTCCTCAGGTCTCAATATTCATTTTTCAAACAGACTTTAGTAGTTACCCGCCAACAACGTGTCGGTTTATCTTCTGAAAAAAATGAGCAACTATGAATTATTTTATCAGTCAATTGTGATATTCTCACCCTTCAGACCATTAAATGCGCCAGCGATCTTCGCATCCTCATGTGCGATCAGCCATTTGTTCTTGGCTGTCATCAAGCTGTCCTCTCCCGTCTTCTCAGTCTGGAAAGTAAGGTCTGTGTTAGTTCCTTTCGGAAGTACAACAACACACTGGAAACCGCCCTCATTCACATGACATGGTGCGTAGTGAAGTGTGGTAGCGTATACCTCGATTCCGGTTCCTGCCGGTACAAGGAATGCCTCGATCTTAGATGTATCATAGGTATGATCCGGCTCAATGTCCTGCTGATGTCCGATAAGAAGGACAAGATCTGTAACCGCTACATTGATCTCGGAATTACGATGATACTCCACTGCATTCAGCTTCTTGTTATGGCCGTTGCAGTATCCGATCTGGACCGGCAGCCCGCCGTATCCCTTATTCTGCAGGTCCTTCATAATATCCAGTGCCTCCAGCTCCTCAACAGATGGAACATAGATTACGTCCTCTGGAACCGGAGTGTGTTTCATCTCCTTGATAAGACCTGTAAAGTCGTATCCCTCCAGCACCTGTCCATATTTACGGAATGCCGGATCTGTTACTTTCTGAATCTTCACGATTAACCTCCTTTTGCGCATATCAGAATGCGGACATGGCTACTATCTGCCACTCTCACAGCAGTCCAACATGCTCATACTCAAGATTCCCGAACCAGCTGCTGATCTCAGTCTGCCCTGGTTCTTTCTGCATGAAAAAAGCATACCATATTCTGATATGCTTTACGACGGTTTTCTTGTCTTATCTATAGCACTTTTTTGACATTTTATTCTTTTGGAGTTGTATTAAATTTTTGTCTTACTTCGCTTGGAAGTCTGTTATATTTCTTCTGAAACTCTCTGGAAAAGGCTCTGCTGCTGGCAAAACCGTTGTCCAGGGCAATCTGGCTCACTGTTTTCTCTGTATTCATCAGTTCCCGACATGCATAAGACATGCGAATTTCCTGTAAATAAGTCTTAAAATTGATTTTTGCATACTTTTTGAACATTCGCGACAAATAAGCGTCTGAATAGCCAAATAAATTTGCCATCTCAGAAAGTTTCAGTTCTTCTGTATAATGCTCACGCATATAAGTGGTAATTTTTGACAAAGCATCCAGTCGTCGGCTGTCCTGAATTTCCTCCTGTGCAGCCTCGGTCTCACGATAATCCCTTACCATCAGGTACAAAATATTGTAGTACAGTGCCATAGTCCGGTACTCCCATCCTTCTTCACGGGCACAGTACACCTTATAAAGCTCCTCAATAAAAAATGCCAGCTTCCGATTATCCGGAGCCTTGGACTTCTGATCCTTTGCCACACGGGCTGCACTTGTAAATCGGATAAACCGCTGGGCAGTAAAATATTTTTCAAACTGCTTCAGTGGAATCTGCAAAACCACAGTCTCATTTTTCCTGGGGGCGTGAATGGAGTGGATCTCATTGGAATTGATGATGATCAGCCCGCCAGCCTCCAGGGGGTACTCTTCTTCATTAAGAAAAAAAGTCAGTCTGCCTTTTAGCACTGCAAAAATCTCAATTGAGGTATGCCAGTGTTTTTCTCTTTCGTAATTGCCGTGTCCGCCTTCAAATAAAAAGATTTTGAAAGGAAGACCTTCGTTTGGTATGATCAATTCATGCTGAAATTCCAAGATTTCACCTCCGGCAGGTATATTTCTATAAAGCCGCGCCATTTTCTTTCAGTTCCGAACCGGCTAGAGCGTGTTTGAAAAAGGCTTTCTGCAAGATGTGCGTCACAATTTGTGGGAGATTTCGCTCGGATGAGGGCGCGGTAGCGGGCTACGGCAACCGAATTCAGGTGAAATATACCGCAAAGTGGAGTGTGCAGATTGCGGGAATGATTTTTCAAACACGCTCTAAAGTCTCTTGCTGTAAGAATATCATTTTCCCCTATATTTGACAATCCTGTTTCTTAGATTCTTTTTGGCTCCGCTGCCACGTCTTTTCTCGTTTCGTATTTTCTTAAATACAAGTTTTTTCTTATCTTGTATTTACCAGCTCAAACGCTTATAATTGAAATTAATTTTCAATATGTTATTTTTATTTTCGGGAGGTTTATCATGAAATTTATATATCCTGCTGTTTTTAAGAAAACCGAAGATGGTCGTTATAAGGGAACTTTCCCAGACCTGGAAGGCTGCTTCGGAGAAGGAGACACTTTAGACGAAGCTATCGAAAGCGCTAACGCTGCTGCATTCGACTGGATTTCTGTAGAGCTCTCCGAAGAAGTTCCAGAGCTGCCTCCGATCACAGATCCAGATGATATGGAATTAGAAGATGAGGATGTGGTCAGAAATATCCAGGTGAACATCCGGTTGTATGATGGGTGGGATGAATGAAGTTTACCGTGAGTGTTTGAAATGTCCGCTTACGTTCCAGACTTCACTGACTTACCTAATAAGTCCAAAATGGGGAGGCAAAGCCTCCCCATTAATTTTATCACTGTACCTGGTCAGAACCTTCTCAGTTACAAAATATTTTTGTTTTATCTTGCCTGCTTCTTCACTGCCACTGCAATGGACAGACCGGGAGCATAATATGGAATCA
Organism: Blautia faecis; assembly: GCF_027662325.1. Classification (NCBI taxonomy): domain Bacteria; kingdom Bacillati; phylum Bacillota; class Clostridia; order Lachnospirales; family Lachnospiraceae; genus Blautia; species Blautia faecis. The sequence goes on from NZ_JAQDKY010000003.1 coordinate 148,471, forward strand.
ATGTAGCCTGCAGTGCATGATAAATATCAGACTTTCCAGGCCATACGGTCTCCAGAAGATTGTTCTCTCTGTCCAGCTGGTGGAACCAGGAACCGTTTACGTGATCCAGAACTTTCTCATCCAGATATTTCATAAACTCTGCATAATCTGCTGCGTATTTCTCATTATCTGTTACATGGAACAGAACGGAAGAGGTGTTGATTGCTTCTGCAAGAGTCCAGTGCATTCTGTCATGGACTACAGGTTTGCCGTTCCAGTCTGTTGTGTAACAGATTCCCGGTGCACCGTCTGCATTCCATGCGTCAGCAACTGCGCGGTTATACAGATTCTCTGCAGCTTCAATATAAGGTGCTGCGCCAGCCTTATCCTCTTTATATGTAGAAAGCGCCCACTGTGTGATCAGTCTTGCCCACTCAATTCCGTGTCCCGGAGTTGCGCCGTATGGCTTAAACTGGTCGTCCGGGCGGTCTTTGTTGCATTCCAGATCCGGTACCCAGTCACTGGAAAAATGCTCCGGTATACGCCAGTTATTGTCCTTTGCCCATACCAGAACATGGTCGATGATCCTGCCTGCACGTACACGATATTTCTCATCCCCGGTCACATCAGCTGCGGCAAGAAACGCCTCAACGGTATGCATATTTGCATTCAAGCCTCGATAGGAATCCAGCTCTGTAAATTCTGTGTTCCAGGTATCACAGGAAAGTCCTTCTTCCTCGTTCCAGAATCTCAGATCATAAAGTGCCAAGGCATCTTTCAAAAGCTCTGCTGCCCCTTCTCTGCAGGCCAACACGCCGGAAGAAGCTGCCAGAATTACAAATGCATGGGCATAGCACTGCTTGGTTGGAACAATTTCATTGTCCTTTGTAAGACCAGCATACCAACCACCATTTTGATCATCGTGAAGCTCGCCTCTAAGCCCCTTCAACGCTGCATCAGCCAATGCCTCGCTGCCTTCATGTCCAAGCATGGAACCAATGCTGTACACATGTGTCATACGGCTTGTGATCCAGGTTTCACGGTTACGGTCTTTCCAGGGAGTGCCGTCATCTCCAAGATAATAGGAGCTTCCTCCTGGTGACGGAAACTGATGTCCGAAGCTTAATAAGCCATCTCTAACATCCTGCAGAAATTTCTGGTTTTCAGCTGTTCCAAGCTGATATTTATTCTCTGTAACTGCCATTTCTGTTTTCTCCTTTTATACTGTAATATCCTGTGAAAGTCCCGCTCTACAGCTGACTCTCATATATAGTGATGTCACAAATAGGCAACAAATCCGTTTTGTGATGATCTCCCACTTTGCAATCTTCATTTTACCTTATCTGGAAGGCCTTGAACAGAGGGGTGAACTTTGGCTTTTATGGGGATTTTTACTGTTTCACTTTTCTGACACAATTATACTCCCAGACGGGATTTCGGTCAATTTATTTAAGTTTCATCAAAACAGCCGCCATTAGTACGTTATTTGCACTAATAGCGGCTGTAAATGTTATTATTGTTATAATAATCTATATTCTGTTTTTTTCAAAAACAGTTCCAATCAGCAGATAGCTTTTCCAAGCTCAATGCAGGCTGCCTGAGCCTCATCATCTGGCTCTTCGTTGCAGATTACACTGTCAACAGCAAGTGCAACGCCATCGTTCTGGCATTTTTCTTCCCAGCTGCGCATCCAGTCGCCGTCTCCCCATCCGTAGGAACCGAAGAGCGCTACTTTTTTGCCTGCAAGCTTTGGCTCACATGCTTCGAATACCGGCTGGAATACGGAATCCTCAAGCTCCTCATCTCCCATTGCAGGGCATCCGAAAGCTACACCGTCAAAACTGCTGATATCTGTTCCATCAAAATCATCTGCACTGATCACTTCTACCTCAGCTCCTGCAGCTTTTGCACCTTCCGCTACTTTATTTGCCATTTCCTCTGTATTACCAGTTCCGCTCCAATATACAACTGCTACTTTACTCATAACTTCACTTAACCTCTTTCTTTTATAATTTTATTGCCAGCCTGTGAGATCATTTATGTTTTATCCTCCACATCTGGCACTTTAATAACGAAAGTCAGCTTTTCCGTGACTCTTATCGCTTTTTAGCTGTCACCCATAGTGGACTTTCATTGTATGTCAGGCAGCCACTGTCAGCTGCAGAACACTCCTGCCTTTTGCCCATAGATTCCGATAAACCTCGCGGCATTTATGGTACTTCTGAAACATTTTCAATGCTTCACATTCATTACAATATACTTTCCAGCAGCCGGAACATTTATAATTCTGTCCGCCATTCTGGATAAAACCAATTACGTCCCCAAGTGGATAATCAAGAAAAATCCCAATCTCATGTGGAAAATCTTCTGATGCCTCAAAGCGCTTCTTCAGTAACGCCAGGCACTGTTCCGGTTCTGTATTTTCATATCCATATTTTTCCAGAAACCGGGCAACTCCAGGACGATTCAGATTCTGTGCCAGCTGTTTTTCCCGGTATACATAAACCAGAGAACGGTTACCACGACTGCGAAGTGCCAGCAGCTTCACGCCCTTTGGATTCATCAGCTGATTCCACCTGGAAATCTGAAGGTCTATATTTTCTCCCTCTTCACAACAGGCATTGAAAAGATTGGCTGCTTTTAATGAAGCAAGGGTGGGAGCACAGTGCTCAATGAGACATTTCTCGATCATGATAAACTCCTGTCATTAGCTGCATTCAAAATACTATAACCCCTTTGCGAATGTGGCTCGCAAATTCTTCTTTATGCCATCACTGCATGCTCATCCAATGCACACTTTAAGGCGCTTGCGCTGCTGGTATGGATGCGCGCTACCGGAATGTTGTTTTTCTTTGCTTCCTGGGATGCACTGATGACCATTTTATGGGACACTGTATTGGTAAAAAGCACCATCAGATCCGGGCATCCGATTTTTTTACGGATGGCGCCGTTCTCTTTTGGAAAAACCTTCGCCTTATATCCATAGTCTTTGCAGATATCGGTATACTGACATACCATTCTCTCATTTCCGCCGATGATTACAATACTCATGTAAATTGTCCTTTCCGGGTTTCCTGAAGCTTCTGAAAATGAAGAAACCTCCCTGCTTCCATGCAATGTTTTCTCCTTATTTTCGTTAGTCTGTTCTAACCCTTTGTTAAAAAAATTAGAAGCTTTCCGTTTTCTGTTTACAACCTTCCCAGTAACGCCTGCACTTCTGAAATATGTTTTAGTTGCTGCAGTCCTTTACATTTTATTTTATGTAAAATGTGCTGATTATATATTTTTATAGTTCTACGCTTCGGTTAGCTTATGCTAACTTTTATGATGTTAGTTTACACTAATCCTTTATTTCTGTCAAGTACTAAGCAAAAAAAAGAGAGCTAATGAAAAACAGTCTCATTAACTCTCTGATTATATTCAGAAGTTCCACTATTACCGCAGAGCGTGTTTGAAAAATCATTCCCGCAATCAGAACCCGATTTTTTTACAATGTCCGCAATGCGCGACACATCCGTTCAGATTTCCTCAGTGCCCACCAGATTCTTCATACTGTTCATACCGATCAGCAATGTTGAAGTATTGTGAAGCAATGCTGAGGTAGTCGGCTGCAGGATTCCGGCAACGCCCAGCAGGATCAGACCAGTGTTAAATCCTACGATCGTTCTGTAATTATTGTGGATACGCTTCATCAGCGCGTCACTGATATGCTTCAGAACTACGATACCTTCCAGATTATCCGCACCGATAGTGATGTCTGCAATCTCTCTTGCAATCTCAGCGCCTTCGCTTACTGCAATACCTGCGTCAGCTGCAGAAAGTGCCGGGGAATCGTTAATTCCATCACCCAGCATGACAACCTTGCGTCCTTTTGCTTTCTCTTTTTCCACGAAGCTTGCTTTATCTTCCGGAAGAACCTCAGAATAATATTCGTCAACGCCGACCTTGGCAGCAACAGCCCTGGCTGTACGTTCACTGTCTCCGGTCATCATAACCACCTTGCTGAATCCGGCTTTTTTCAGCGCTTTTACAACTGCAGGAGCTTCCTCACGGAGAGGATCCTCAATGCAGATAACAGCTGCAAGACTGCCTTCAATTGCAAGATACAGATGGGAATACTCATTTGGAAGATTTTTAAACTTCTCTTCCATGCCTTCCGGAATGGTACATTTCTCATCCTCGAATACAAAATGGGAGCTTCCGATGATTGCTTTTTTCCCTTCAATGGTTGTAGAAATACCATGAGCCACAATGTATTCTACTTTGGAATGCATTTCCTCATGATCCAGTTTTCTCTTCTTCGCTGCGTCTACAACAGCTTTCGCCATGGAATGGGGAAAATGTTCTTCCAGGCAGGCTGCAATTCTTAGCAGTTCATTTTCGTTCTGTCCATTAAACGGGACAACCTCAGCTACTGTAGGTTCTGCCTTGGTAAGCGTACCAGTCTTGTCAAATACGATCGTATCGGCATCCGCAACTGCCTCCAGGAATTTACCGCCTTTCACAGTGATTTTGTATTCTCCTGCCTCCCGGATAGCGGAAAGTACGGAAACCGGCATTGCCAGCTTCAGGGCACAGGAGAAGTCAACCATCAATACGGAAACAGCCTTGGTTACATTTCTGGTAAGCAGATAGGTAAGTGCTGTACCGCCAAGTGTGTATGGGACCAGTCTGTCCGCCAGGTGCTCGGCCTTGCTCTCAAGACCGGATTTCAGCTTCTCAGTATCCTCAATCATGGCTGCGATCTTCTCATAACGGCTGGAACCACCAACTGCTTTTACAGTAATGACAGCCTCACCCTCTTCCACAACCGTACCTGCGTATACGGAATTTCCTTCCACTTTTCTTACAGGAACAGATTCACCAGTCAGGGAAGCCTGGTTTACCATAGCCTCGCCCTCTGCGATCAAACCGTCAAAGGGAATCACATTTCCCATATGTACTACAACCATATCTCCGGCCTGGATCTTGTCTGCGTCCACCAGCACCTCTGTACCTTCACTGCGAAGCCATACCTTACCAGTGTTCAGAGACATGGTACGTGCCAGATCATCCACTGATTTCTTGTGGGTCCACTCCTCAAGCAATTCTCCGATTCCAAGCAGAAACATAACAGAACCAGCTGTGGAGAAATCGCCGCGGAAAATAGAAACACCGATTGCAGTTGCATCCAGAACCGGAACCTCGATCTTACGCTTCCAGAGTGTCTTAACCCCCAGCCAGATGTATTTCACAGACATTGCAGTGGTATAGATTGCAGACAATGGATATGGCAAAAGCAGCTTGCGTCCGTAATGGAAAATAACTTTATTTACCAGCTTCTCCTTATAAGTCTCATTTAATTCTCTTCCGGAATTCTCCAGCACCTGGGCCGGTACGCTGACACGGCTGTAACCAAATGCCTGAATTGCCTTTAACAGTTCATTCCGTTCTCCGGTGTAATAGATAAGAGCATCACTGGTACGGTTAAAGACCTGGGCCTTCTTTACTCCATTCAGATTTTCCAAGTAATACTGAAGGGTATCTGCCTGGGTAAAATTCATATATTTTTGAAAAAGATGGACTCTGATACGTCCTTTTTTCTCATGTTTAATTGTAAATTTCAACTTGTTCACCTACTTTTTCTTCAAAGCAAGAGTTACTGTTCATTACGTTTACCGTAATCGCTTCGCGCCACACTCTTCGAAATTTTAGTAAGGTTTGTTCACCAAAATATTTCGCAGAGTTTTTCAAAGGAACAGCAACGATTAAGAGGACTGTCGCAAAAACGGCAGTCCCCAATATGTTTGCAAGGTATTACACTGCCAGATTACTCAGCAGCTTCCTCTGTCTCAGCCTCTTCAGCTTCATCAGTCTCTTTAAACTCTGTCTCGCCTTCAGCTGTCTCATCCTCAAACGGCTCCTCAGCTGCTTTTCTGTCCTCGTTGATCTGCTGTGCATCTGCATAGATATCACCTGCATTTTCCTGAACAGTTGTAACCGTCTTCATTACACAGTCCTTTGCTCTTAAAACAGCTGCTGTGCACTCTGTGTAAACTTTTTTCGCATCTTTGCTGGAAAGAAGCTTGATACCTGCTGTTCCGAATAAAACACCTGCTGCAAAAAGTCCTGTCTTGTCCCATTTAAAACTTGCCATGATTAAATTCCTCCTTATAGTGAAACGCTATTGTTGTTAATTATTTTTCAATATTTTGGTATTATATATCAGGTTTTCTGAAATTCCCAGTGCTATTTTGCTTATCGAGAAATATTCTCATTATCTCCCTGTTTTAGGGCGTGTTTGAAAAAACTTTCTGCAAGATGTACGTCACAATTTGAGTGAAATATACCGCAAAGAGGAGCGTGCAGATTGCGGGAATGCTTTTTCAAACAGGCTCTAACTCTCTCCACTGGATAACTGCTATTTTTATATGCCTTCATACTATCATGCCAGTTTTCAAGCACCGCACTTTGACATGGTCATCTCAATACTCTCAATATCCTGATCTCCAATATAGCCCATATTTTTCAATCCTTCTCTTACAACCTGTTTCCATACTTCAGAAGGCAGCTTACAGACAGTAGCATCGCTAAGTCTTACCGTGCAGCCATTTTCCTGGCAGCATGCTGCACAGCTGGAAATCCGGTACATGTTCTTTCGGCTGATGGCGCCGATTTTTTCCAGCATATTTACCATACGGTAAATTGTGGCAGGTCCAATATTTCGGTCTTTCTCCTGCACCTTGTAATAAATCTCCTTACAGCAGGAACACTCCTCCTCCAGAATAATATCCAGTATCAGCTGGCGCTGTCTGGTGATCCTGCAGCCTTGTTCGCGTAATCGTTCAAGGATCATATCTTTCTGCATTTGTGTCCGCTGATATGCTTCCTGATTTTCATATGCTTTTTCTTCAACTGCGTTTTTCATCATTTTCATCGCCATCCTTTTTGATTTCTGTATGATTTTATATCAGGGCTGGAATTTCTATATAAGGAGAAACCATAACGGTTCACGCCTTCACTGCTGCAGAGCATCTTTTTCCAAAGTGAAAAGATATGGTGATTTCCCCTTATATAAAAATTCCAGCCTGTATCTTTTAAGGGATACAGGCTGAATTATTTTTAACAACTTTGCTTAAGCAATACTCTTTGTATTAACTTTTAAGCTGTTGCTCTCTTTATATGGTCTGAACAGCAGGTACAGGAATACTGCAACCAGAACGAATGCAACAACTGTTCCGATTCCAAATCCGCCGCCTGTAAGCAGTGTACCAATCTGATAAATGCAAAGGGAAACTACATAAGCAAGACCGCACTGATAGCCGATTGCAAACCAGAACCATTTTGCATTGTTCATCTCTCTCTTAATAGCACCCATAGCTGCGAAACAAGGAGCACAAAGAAGGTTGAATACCAAGAATCCGTATGCTGCAATAGGAGTCATTACCTGTGCAAGATTTCCCCAGATCTCAGCTCCATTCTCTGCAACCTCAGCAAATCCGAAGAGCATACCAAATGTAGCAACAACGTTCTCTTTTGCAATAAGACCTGTTACGGCAGCAACTGCCATCTTCCAGCCTTCTCCTGCTTTTGTCCATCCAAGAGGAGCAAAAATCCAGGCGATTGCAGAACCGATCTTGGCAAGAATACTGTTGTTCAGCTCTTCTACCATTCCAAAGGAACCGCCTTCCCAGCCGAATCCCATAAGGAACCAGAGAACGATGGTGGAAAGAAGAATGATGGTACCGGCTTTCTTGATGAAGGACCAGCCTCTCTCCCACATGCTTCTCAGAATATTGCCAACGGTTGGCCAGTGATATGCCGGAAGCTCCATAACGAATGGTGCCGGCTCGCCAGCGAACATTTTTGTTTTCTTAAGGATAATACCGGAGCAGATGATTGCTGCGATGCCAACAAAGTAAGAGCTTGTAGCAACCCATCCGCTGTTGTTAAAGAATGCACCTGCGATCATTGCAATGATCGGGAGCTTCGCACCACAAGGAACAAATGTTGTAGTCATGATTGTCATTTTACGGTCACGGTCGTTCTCGATTGTACGGGAAGCCATAACTCCAGGAACACCACATCCGGAACCGATCAGCATTGGAATAAAGGATTTTCCGGAAAGACCGAATTTACGGAAGATTCTGTCCATGATGAATGCAACACGAGCCATGTAACCGCAGGACTCAAGGAATGCAAGGAACAGGAACAGAACCAGCATCTGCGGCACGAAACCAAGTACAGCGCCAACACCGGCAACAATACCGTCAAGAATCAGTCCCTGCAGCCATGCAGCGCAATTTACAGCTTCCAGAGCAGACTCAACTGCCGGAGGAATAATCTCACCGAAGAGTACATCATTTGTCCAATCTGTTACAATAGTTCCAACAGTGGTTACAGACACATAATAAACAACCCACATTACAACTGCGAAGATCGGAAGCGCCAGCCATCTGTTGGTTACGATTCTGTCGATCTTATCGGAGGTTGTAAGTTTCTTTCCTGTAGAGGATTTTGTATAGCACTGTCCAATAATGGAAGAGATGTATACATAACGCTCGTTTGTGATAATACTCTCTGTATCATCATCGAATTTATCTTCCAGAGCCTTTACTTCGTAAGACACATCCGGAACACTCTTCATCTGCTCTACGATCTTGTCATCTTTCTCGATAAGCTTGATTGCAAAGAAACGTTTCTGAGCCTCTGCAACAGTTCCTGTCAGCTTATTCTCAACAGATTTGATCGCATCCTCAACATCCTGTGCAAATTCGTGAACCGGAATTGTTTTCTTTTTGCTCTGTGCTGCGCTGATTGCTTTCTCAGCAGCTTTCATGATTCCGGTTCCTTTCAGAGCGGAAATCTCAACTACTTCGCAGCCAAGCTTTTTGCTTAATTTGTCAATGTGGATCTTGTTTCCGGATTTCTGAACCAGATCCATCATGTTGATAGCCATAACTACCGGGATTCCAAGCTCCATGATCTGTGTGGACAGATACAGGTTACGCTCAAGGTTTGTACCATCTACGATGTTGATGATCGCATCTGGCATTTCATTGATCAGGTAATTTCTGGCAACCACTTCCTCAAGTGTGTATGGGGAAAGGGAATAAATACCAGGAAGGTCCATGATGGTTACATCCTTATGACCTTTCAGTTTACCTTCTTTTTTCTCTACTGTTACACCAGGCCAGTTACCAACGAACTGGTTAGAGCCGGTCAGTGCATTGAATAATGTGGTCTTGCCGCAGTTAGGATTACCTGCAAGTGCAATCTTAATCGACATTTTCATGCCTCCTCTTTCTTTCCAGATTTTCTTTTTTTCCGGGCTTATTATATACAGCTTCTGCTGATTTTAGTTGCCCTGTGCTGCCTATTGTTTTAATCAGCTTTCGTTTGTTAGCCTTTCAACCTTATATTAGGTTTTGCTAACCCGCAAGGTAAAAAAAATTGCCCATTCTATTCCAGAACATGCAATTTCATGCTGTGCTGATTTTACCACTGTTCATATGACAACATTTGTAAAATGTTTTTCAAAAATATGTGACCAGTAACTTTTCCCTTATGTACACACAGCAAAGTACTATATCCTGTACAGTACTTATTCTACCTCTATCATTTCTGCATCGACTTTTCTCAGAGACAGTTCATAATCTCTCACGGTTACCTCAATAGGATCTCCAAGCGGTGCAACTTTACGTACATAGATCTGTACCCCTTTGGTGATTCCCATATCCATGATACGTCTCTTTACTGGTCCTTCACCGTGCAGTCTCTTCACTGTGACAGTCTGACCTACGCCAACTTGCCGTAATGTTTTCATAATACTTGCTCCTTTTTTCTGGATTTCAGACCATGATCCGATTCGCCATATCCTTGCCAATGGCAACTCTGGAATCTTTCACATTCACGATCATGTTACCGCTGATCTCACTTACAACGGTTACTGTAGCTCCCTGTACAAATCCAAGATTTTCAAGGAATTTACGGGTTTCTTCTTTACCGCCGACTTTTTTAATCACCTGCGGCTCTCCTTCGTTTACCATTGATAACGGCATCATATCATCCTTCCTTTTTTGTGCTTTAGAAACACCTATTTATTATTATGTTTCGCTTACGTTAATTAGTATATTCTAATTCATATAAGCTGTCAATAATTTATTTGCACTTTTTTCTCATTTTTTTCACTGCAATTTCGTAAATTCTGACCAGTGCTTTTTGAAAATGTTTCGGGATTCCAGAGTGTGTTAAAAAAAATCTCTACAAAATATACCGCAAAGTGGGGCGTACAGATTGCGAAACGTTACCAGTGAACATCAACTGCGGGAATGCTTTTTCAAACACGCTCCAGGATGAATGGTGGATTTATGAGGAATTATTGTTTATAATGTAAAAGAAGATAAAAAGTGTTGAATGAGCGTATTTTTATGCTTCATACATTGTTTTAGATAGTAAAATCTGTGAAAAAGTTACATGTATAAAAAAATCACATGCACCTTATTGAAAAGAAAGGATTACTTTTTATGAAACAGGGAAGCAAAATCGGGATTGTCTGTTGTTCCAACGGACTTAGGCCAGAACAGGCCGAAACAATAAAAATGTTGGTGCAGATTCTGGAAAAATCCGGACTAGAAGTAGATCTTAGCCCTTATCTTTATGGAGATGAAAACGGACAGGCTGGAACTGCCAGGGAACGTGCCGGGGCTCTTATGAAATTTTATGAGGATGATTCTGTCACGGATATTTTTGACGTATCTGGCGGGGATATGGCCAACGAGATTTTATCCTATCTGGATTTTCAGACCATTGCTTACGAAAAAAAGCATTTTTGGGGATATAGTGATCTGACAACAATTATAAATGCCATTTATGCCCGAACAGGGAAATCATCTGTCCTGTACCAGATACGAAATCTCACCTACGATCACAGCCAGTCCCAGATAACGGACTTTCTTAGTACTACCTTGGCGGGGGCCACTTCTCTTTATGATTTTCCTTATGAATTTGTGAGGGGGACTCATATGGAGGGAATTGTAGTAGGAGGAAATATACGGTGCCTTTTGAAGCTGGCTGGCACGCCTTACTGGCCGGATATGCGGGAGAAAATCCTGCTTCTGGAGTCCTTTGGAGGAAAACTGCCGCAGATGGTGACTTATTTAAGCCAGTTGAACCAGATGGGGGTATTTAAGAAGGTGAATGGGATTTTATTGGGGACGTTTACGAAAATGAAGGAGGATAACTGTCAACCAGATATGGCGCAGCTAGTCCTTGAATTCGCAGAAAAAAAGACACCCGTTGCGAAATCACCTTTGATCGGGCATGGAACGGATTCAAAGGCGATTCGCATCGGGCATCGTTTAAAGTTATTCTCCGCAGAAGAAAACAAACGGATATATAAAGAATTTTAGATCCTAGCCACTCCGCTCTTAATGGCAGCTTCAGCAGTAGCCTTCGCAACCGCATCTTTCACTCTTGAATCAAATGCTGCTGGCAGAATATAATCAGCGCAGAGTTCTTCGTCGCTTACCAGGCCTGCAATGGCATAAGCTGCGGCAATCTTCATTTCGTCGTTGATGTCAGATGCACGGACATCAAGGGCACCGCGGAAGATTCCCGGGAAGCAGAGAACATTGTTCACCTGATTCGGGTAGTCGGAACGACCTGTGGATACTACCGCTGCGCCTGCTGCCTTGGCCTCATCCGGAAAAATCTCAGGAGTCGGGTTTGCGCAGGCAAAGATGATCGGATCTTTCGCCATAGTGCGAACCATATCCGGAGTAAGGGTTCCAGGTGCGGAAACACCGATAAATACGTCAGCGCCTTTGATCACTTCACTCAAGGAGCCCTTCTCATGATTGGCGTTTGTGATCTTCGCCATCTCTTCCTTAATTGGGTTCAGCCCCTCACGGCCTTCGTAAATTGCACCTTTACGATCTGTCATAATAACATTCTTAAGTCCCATGGAAATAAGAAGTTTGATAATCGCGATTCCGGCAGCTCCTGCTCCAGAAGTAACGATCTTAATGTCTTCGATTTTTTTGCCAACAACCTTCAGCGCATTGATCACACCTGCAAGCGTAATAACTGCAGTACCATGCTGGTCGTCATGGAAAATCGGAATATCACAGCACTCTTTCAGCTTCTTCTCAATCTCAAAGCATCTCGGTGCGGAAATATCCTCCAGGTTTACACCGCCGAAGCTTCCAGCCAGAAGGCGAACGGTCTGCACGATCTCATCTACGTCCTTGCTTCGAACACAAAGTGGAATAGCATCTACATCACCAAACTCTTTGAACAGAACGCATTTGCCCTCCATAACCGGCATACCAGCCTCTGGACCGATATCTCCAAGGCCAAGAACAGCGGTACCGTCAGTTACTACAGCAACCGTATTCCAACGTCTGGTCAGTTCGTAACTTTTATTAATATCTTTCTGAATCTCAAGGCAAGGCTGTGCAACACCAGGGGTGTAAGCAAGGCTTAAAGCATCCTTGGAATCAACCTTTGCTCTTGAAACAACTTCAATTTTACCTTTTAACTCATAGTGCATCTTTAAGGATTCTTTTGCGTAATCCATGTTCGTATCTCCTCTTCTGAAAAAATGTGTGGGCACCTGCTCTCATTATTATACGCAGCAAGTCCCGCTCGGATACAAAATATCCACTTTGGGCTACAAGGGAAAGTATATACGAAACTTCGTCAAATCACAACATGAAAATATGAATAAATCTCTCAATAAACAAAACACCGTTCCAACCTGGCTGCTACTATTAACCCGAACCCTCAAAACGTATTGCCGAAAATAAAATGCTCAGCATAAATCAGGGCAAACTCCCGAAGAAATAGAAGTCTGCCCCAATATCCTCCAATATTCTATTTTCTTATAATTCTCTTACTCCACATTCTTCAGCGCCACATCCATTGGAATCTTCTTGATCCTTCTAAATTGCAACAAGGCTACCAGCACATACGCTCCCATTCCCATCGCAAACATCTCCGGATAAACCGCTGGTTTCAGATATAAGGTCAGCCAGCCTGAGAAGGATGACATCAGATATCCGTAAATTCCATATATCGTCCAGGTAGACAGCAGCAGGCTAAGTAAAATGGACAAGATCACCACCCACGTAGTGGATGTAAGATACAGGCTGTTGATCTCCCGGTTTTCATACCCCAGAATCGTTACCATAGAAATGGCATTGGCATTTTTCTCAATGATCAGCTTGGTAAGCAGATAGATCAGGAGGGCAAACAGCACAACTGCAAATATATTGATCAGCTGGAACATTTCTCCCATAGACACATCCAGCTGACGGCTGACCTTTGTCAGATCGTCCTCCGTAATCGTTGTTGCGATCAGATTCTCATCCAGATCTGTGATCTTTTCCCTGGAAAAATAACCGTTAAAATAATCCTCCTTTTCCCCAAAGGTTTTCCTGTAGGAGGAAATCGGCATAAATACCGTCAAAGATGCCGGATAATCGTAGATTCCCTGCACTGTAAACTCATAAGTCTCACTTCCGTAAGCTTCCTTCAGAACAATGGTATCTCCGGTCTTTATCTTATACTTTTCTGCATAACCGTCAGAAATCAGAACTCCATCAGTTGGAAGTTCCGTGCTTACATACGCACTGTCGTCCGCGATTCCATAGACCGTTATGGTCTCTCCTTCCTGATCTGGCAATACATTTTTCATGGAATTCAGGCAGAATTTTTCTGCTGACTTCTCATTTGTTTTCAAAGATGGAGTAAGAAATTTCTGCAGCATTCCCATAACCGTATATTTCTCATCTTCATCTGGCTCCTCCGGTACATTCAGCACATACTGGTACGGCGCGATCATGTTCTTCAAAATTTCTTCCTGATAATGATCCAGAAGCGGCTTCATCATCATTCCAAAAAGCAGCAGTACATTTGCAAAAAAGATTCCAATAAACAAAGTCAGATAACTGGACTTATTCTGCAGGATAATACGAAGCCGGAAGCGGTTGAAAAACTTAAAGTCCGGAAGACGCACAGCTTTTTTCCGTTTGGAAGCAGACAGATCATGACGCAGGAATTTCAAAGGAGAAAGACGCAGTTTCCCTGAAATCAGAATCAAATTGATTCCCAGCATGATCACTACCGGAACCACTGTGGTCAATATAAATGCATCTGCATTCCAGCGTGTTTCATAGGTCGGCAGGCTGTAACTGCCATAATACATACCTGCACAAAGATTTTTAAAGGAGGTGTAGCCCAGCACGTTTCCAAGAACAGAAGCAACCACAGTTACGATCACCGGCATGGAAATATAGTGGACCAGAAGTTCTCTTCTGGAATATCCGGAAGCACGCAGAGTCCCGATCACAGAAGCTTCTTTTGTAATGGTATTATTTGTTGTAACTGCAAACACAAAAGCAATGATGACGATCAGAATATACAGCAGCACCTCCATCATAGCCTTATCACCGCCCATATCTTCACCGGTAAAAGTGATGGCCTGATTGGAATAGGCCGGGATAAAACCTGTCACATTTCCATATTTGACCAGAACCTCCAGAAAATCCTCTGACATGTTTTTCGCTTCAATATCATCCTTTGGTGCAGTCTCATACTGCCAGGAATAGCGGTACTCCAGATGGGTTGTTCCAAAAGCATCCGCACCTTTCTCGGTCATAATACCCACGCCAAATTTTACAGCATCAAACATCATATCGCTGTTATCGGAAAATAAACAACTGTAGTCAGGTAATGCCACCAGTCCGGTAACTGTCAGTTCTTCTCCTGCGATTTTCAGCTTGTCACCAACCTTCAGCTTGTTATTATCTGCATACATCCGGTCAATGGCAATCTCGTTCTTTGCAGCTGGCATTCCCCCTAACATCAGGCACACAAGATTCATATCGGTACGCTCCTGATAGATACGCATGGTTTCCTCTTCGTTTCCGTCCAGATCCGCATCTGTGGCCTCATCCCGATAAAAATTTTCGCAGATTCGTACTTTTCCATTTTTTTCAATTTTCTTTAAATCGCTTTCGCTGGCTTTCGAAGAAAGGGTAAAGTTGCCATGCTCAATGTTATATTTTTCGAAACCTTCGTCATAAGCAGCCAGCATACTGTCATCAGCCACAAGAAAGCCCGAGACAAAGCCTATGGTCAGTGTCATAAACAGAAAGATCACAATATATTTTCCGAAATCACTTTTCAATTCTCTTGGAAGACGTTTCCACAATGGATTCTTCATAGCGCACCGCCTTACCAGTCCAGATCGTCGGCTGCGACTTTGGACTCATTGAGATAGTTTTTGCGGATCTGACCGTCACGAAGCTTCACTACGCGGTCTGCCATATTCTTAATGGCATCGTTGTGGGTAACCATGATGATGGTATTTCCGTACTTCTGGTTGACCTGCTCGATCAGACGCAGAATTTCCTTGGATGTGTTGTAATCCAGTGCACCTGTAGGCTCGTCGCAGAGAAGAATGTCCGGATTTTTTACAATAGCACGACCAATGGCCGTTCTCTGTTGCTGACCGCCGGAAAGCTGGTTGGGCAGCTTATGTCTGTGCTCATAAAGCCCCAGTGTATGAAGCAGCTCGTCAATATCCAGGGCCTTATCGCTGAGATATGCGCCCACCTCAATATTTTCCTTTACATTTAAATTTGGGATCAGATTATACATCTGAAAAATATATCCCAGATGCTTCCGGCGGTAAAGAGTCAGCGCTTTCTCCTTCATATCTCCTGTTTTTTCCCCATCTATGGAAATATAGCCCTCATCTGGCTCATCAATTCCACCGATAATATTCAAAAGTGTGGATTTTCCAGAACCAGACGGTCCAAGAAGCACGCAGAATTCCCCTTTTTCCACAGAAAAATCAATTCCCCGAAGAACCTCTGTCCTGCTGTCTCCGGAACCAAAGCCTTTCTTCAAATCTTTAATTTCAAGAAACATCTCTTTTCCTCCCTGTAAATCATTATCGTTCATGAACATTTTTCATAAAAAACAATTACAAGCATTCATCATTCTGTCTTTTGTTAGTTTATGCTAACTTATATTTATCATACCTCTTTTATCCGGTTATGAAAAGGAGGGGAATTGAGAATAATTCTCAACATCTGCATTTTCGCTTTTTCGAAAATTATTTTGTTAAAAATCACCTTTACCAAATTTTTCTTCTTAATTTTTTACATATTTTTTCACAGAAAATGTGGCATTTCCATAAAAAATTCGATATAATATTCACAATGTTTATAGTTTTTCACAACATTGTGAAATCTGTTATTCGGGAGATTTTTGCATGAAAAAAATAGCACTTATTACAGATGGCTGGGGACGTTATGTAACCTATACCTGGATTCAGGGATATCGAAATTACATGGCTGCCCACCAGTCAGATATGGATTTATATATTTTTCAGAGCTTTGGGAATTTCAGTATGGATGAGAAGCATAATGCAGGAGAATATAACATTGCACGGCTTCCGGATTTTTCAGAATTTGACGGCATCCTTCTGGATCTTGCCACCGTGTCCCAGCCAGACCTGATTGCAGAGATAATTGAACGCGCGAAGCTCAGCAGCATCCCAGCAATTTCTCTTCTTGAGCAGATTCCAGGACTGTACCATTCCGGAATTGACAACTACGAAGCCATTAGCCGGATTGTTGAGCACCTGATCACAGAGCATGGATGCCGTACCTTAAATTTCATCGGCGGGCCAGAATTTAACAGGGAAAATCAGCTCCGTTTCAAAGCTTACAGGGATGCCCTTCTTCGCCATGGGATTCCTTTCGAGGAGCAGCGCGTGATCCATCATAATTATGAAATTGAAACCGGAATCCAGGCATTTTTCACATTTAAAGAGAAAAACCTGCTTCCAGATGCCTTTGTCTGTGTCAACGACAATACAGCTGTAGGCGTCTGTCTGGCCGCCAAGGAAGCCGGATATTCTATTCCCGGGGATTTTCTGGTAACCGGTTTTGACAACGAAGACAAGGCTTCCTATTATGAGCCCAGAATTACCACAGTAGGCTTCTCCAAAGCCGATATCATGGAAAATGCCCTTTTAATGCTGGAAAAAATCTGGAATGGAAATGCAGAGGAAACTTATATATACGCACCTTTCACCTACGTTTTTCAGGAAAGCTGCGGCTGTGTTTCCCAGAATCCACCTGACCGTGGAGAGTATGTAATCAAGCGCATCGTTGCAGAAGCACGTCAGAGCGATATGCAAAACTGGATGATGGATCTGAACCGTGTTCTCCTGGACTGTGCAGGATACACAGAGCTTGCAGGACGTATGCAGAACTGGCTGACAAAGCATGGTTGCGGAAATATTTATCTGTTTTTGAACCCGGATATCTTTATGAGCGAAAATATAGATGCACTGCCTGAGCTTCCGGAGGATACTTATCAGACAGAAGGATACCCGGAGGAGATGGCACTGGTTTACCCGCCCCTGGATGGTACGAACCGGCTTCACCTTAATCTGAAAGAAATTCTTTCACTTCCACAGGCAGAAGCTACCAGAGGACAAAATATTTACCAGTTCTGTCCTCTGCATTTTCGTGAACGGGAGATTGGCTTTCTGATCATCACCAATTGTGATTATCTTCTGGAGCATCAGTTCCTGTTCGAAACCTTAAATGCACTCCAGACTTCCATGGAAGCCCTGTATGCAAGACTTACCCTGCGTAAAATGAACAAACAGCTTTCTCAGCTTTACATCCATGATTCTCTCACCGGACTCTACAACCGGATGGCTTACGAGAAGCTTGCCATGCCTCTTTTCCATCAGTGCATGCAGAAAAATCAGCCAGTTGGAATCATGTTTGTGGATGCAGATCACCTGAAATATATCAATGACACCTTTGGGCATGATATGGGAAATCTTGCTATCAGCAGCATTGCTTCCGTCCTGCGGCAGCACTGTCCGGCAGAGTCCGTTTCCATACGCTATGGAGGAGATGAATTCGTATGCGTGATTCCTGATTATAATAAACAGAAAATACAGGAGCTGGCTCATACCCTTCTGGATTCTCTGGAAGTGTTTTCTGCCAACAGCCGTGTGGGATTCCCCATTGAAGCAAGCATCGGATGGGTAATTGCCGATGATCCGGGGCTGACCTTGAATGATTATATCAATCTGGCAGATGAGAAAATGTATTCTGCAAAAAAAGCGCGGAAGGCTGAGCGAAAGATTTGATCTGGAGCTTTATCTTGTTTCTGACAAGAATCCCGCCACAATAAGTATCAGATTCAGGCTATGTCGGTGTTTTCATTTTGATCTGATATATTCTATGAATATAAATAACATGTTTTAACGCCTAAAAAGACACCAGATTCGTTCAGGAAAATCTGGTGTCTTATAAAAAATACCGTATCATTTTTGAATCGCAAAACGTGCTTGCTCCAGATTTTTCCTGTCTACAAGTATTTCGTACTGCTTGGCTTGCTCCGCTGGATTTCCTGCACTTCCCACACGTCCCCGAATAGTTCCGCTGCCTGTCCATTCTCCCAGCTGATCTTTTACTTTGTACTTATACTTGATATTCTGACTATCCAGAATATCCCGGATCTCATTAAATCTTTTCAAGTCTGTGCCAATCCATAGGCTTTCTGAATTAAGTACTGTGAACATTTTTCCTCTCTCCTTCCGCGAACTTTAATTCACTCAATAATTTTTCCGAACAAGCTTCACGCTTTTGTTTGAATTACCGTACCATAATTATAGTATTATTTCAATATTGGATTTATATTTCTTATTACCCGCGGTCTGATTTTGTGTACAAAAAAACAGAACCATCGATTTCTCAATGATTCCGCTTCTCAATTACGTGTGTTAGAGGATTCGAACCCCCGGCCTTTTGGTCCGTAGCCAAACGCTCTATCCAGCTGAGCTAAACACACATTTATTACTTGTGAAGTATTTGTCCCTCACAACAATGGATATTCTACACGATACCTGTGGTTTTGTCAACACCTTTTTGAAATTTTTTTAAAATATTTTTTTATAGGTATTTTTTGCACGATTGGTACTATTTTAAAGACTCTATCAGAGCTCTCTAACTTCTTCCAGCATGACGGTGCCTCCCTATCTCCTGGCTTTCTTCGCCTGCCAGTTCAGCACTGCGCCAATCATATAAATAGCCGGGAACATCAGCATTCGGATCACGGAAGCCGGATCGAAATCTCCGAAGATCATAGTAACGATCACTTCTGCCACAACCTCTGCAATAAGAAGGCCTCCCATTCCCACACAAAGGCCTGCATTCTCCACCTTACCAGCCTGTTTCACACCAACCACGCCAGCTGCCAGATAGATTACTCCTGCCACCAGAACCATCACATTGCTTGCAACCAGCTGGCTGTAAGTCATACCGTTCTGATTCAGATATTCTACAACTGCGCTGTCACTACTGCCCTTCATAACCAGAGAAAGCGTGTTTCCACTTCCAAATGCCAGCAGAACGCCAAGAAACAGAAGAAGCATGCCGCCAACCTTCAGGATTGTCTCTCCCGGTGCCTGTTTTTTTAACATAATCCAATACTCCTCATTTCGTAGAATTTTCAAAATATTACAAACACAGCCCCCGCTCCCAAAAATAAAAAGCCCGAAACAGAGTCCCAAAGGCTCTCTGTAAGTTTTCAAACAGCTTCTGACATCTTTTTAATAAAAATCACGGACAGACCTAAAACGTCTGTCCGCTAATTTCAAATTATCCGTAGTTCAAGAAACTATTTTCCTAGAGCATGTTTGAAAAAGGCTCTAGAGCGTCAAAGCACCTGCTTACGCATCCAGAAGAAACGCCTTATAAGCCTTCTTCGCCTCGTAAACATCCGCCTTGCTGGTAACCTCCCACGGTGCATGCATACTGAGAACAGAAACACCACTGTCGATTACTTCCATACCATAAAGAGCTGCGATAAAAGCGATGGTTCCGCCGCCGCCTACATCAACCTTACCAAGCTCAGCTGTCTGGAAGCAAACCTTATGGTCGTCAAAAATTCTGCGGACTCTTGCCACATACTCTGCATTGGCATCATTGGAGCCGGATTTTCCACGGGCACCTGTAAACTTGTTGAGAACGATACCTCTTCCAAGATACGCAGAGTTCTTTTTCTCAAAAGCTTCTGCAAATGCAGGATCATAGCCGGCACTTACATCTGAGGAAAGCATGCTGGAATTCTTCAGCGCCTTTCTCAGTCTGAGATCTGAATACTGTCCCATTGCATCCAGGACCTCTGCTACACTGTTCTCAAAGAAACGGGACTGCATACCAGTTGCTCCCACGCTTCCGATTTCTTCCTTATCTACAAGGAGACAGCAGCTTGTACGCTTCGGTGCTTCCATCTCAAGAAGAGCCAGAAGGGAAGTATATGCGCAAACTCTGTCATCCTGTCCATAACCCGCGATCATGCTGCGGTCAAGACCACAGTCACGAGCCTTGCCAGCTGGAACGATCTCAAGCTCTGCGGAAAGGAAATCTTCCTCTTCCACACCGTATTTCTCGTTCAGAATACGAAGTACATTCTCCTTAACAGCCTCTTTCTTCTTGTCATCTGGAAGATCCTTCAGTGGCTGGCTTCCAATCAGGATATCCAGCTTCTCACCCTCAACAACCTCGGAAGCCTTCTTCGCCATCTGCTGTCCTGCAAGATGGATTAAAAGGTCTGTGATGTAAAGAACCGGATCGTCCTCATCCTCGCCAACAGTTACATTTACAACTGTGCCATCCTTCTTCACAATTACGCCATGCATTGCCATTGGAAGAGCAACCCATTGATATTTCTTTACCCCACCGTAGTAATGAGTGTCAAGATAAGCCAGATCCGTATCCTCATATAACGGATTCTGCTTAATATCCAGTCTCGGAGAATCAATATGAGCACAAAGGATATTCATACCCTGTGCCAGATCATCCTCTCCAATATGATACAGGGCAATGATTTTCTGCATTCCGACCTGGTAAACTTTATCTCCTGCTTTCAGATCTTCGCCATTTTTCACCTTTTCTTCAAGGGAAACATAGCCTGCTTCCTCAGCCTCTTTCACAATCTGTGTGATACATTCACGTTCTGTCTTTCCTACATTTAAGAAATGACGATATTTCTTTGCCACAGTTTCCAGATCCTGCATATCAGCATCTGAATATGTGAGCCATGCGTTTGGACGTTCCATAATCTATATCCACCTTTCTCCTGTTTTCATTTTACACAGGGAAAATAATCCCTGTGTTTTCCTCATCCAAAATTCATTATAGCGTATAACCAGGTAAAAAGCTACCGGCAAATAGGTTTTCTTGCACAAATCTTTTTCTCTTTATTACTATTTGCGGCCTGACTCGTAATCACACCTTTATCCCTGAAAATTTCTCTGTTCTCTTGCCGCGCAGTCCAATACTTTGCACTGCCTTTTTTGATATATCCAAATCCGGTTCAAGGTCTCCTGTATCGGTTAAAACAAGCATATACTTCCTGTCGTCTTGGCACTGCATAGCCGCAGGAAGTATAGCCTTCTGACAGAAAAGACAGCCCTTCTTTTTCCAATTTACTGCAAAGCAGCTCCACAATTTCCGGCAGTGTCCTTTTCCCATCGATCAGCTTTTCCACTGCATATTTCAGCAATGCGCCTAAGGCTCCCGTCTGCTCACTGTCAATCAGCTGTTCCATATACCGCAGATCCACATCCTGTTTTCCAATGGAAAAACCATCTCTGCCATGTACCTTTACTTTCAGCCTTTCCGGCTTATCCTGCGCCTTAAAATGACCGTAATAATCCTTCTTGGAACTGTTCAACGGCGTATTTTTTGACATGATGCGATGGCTTTGTGGTACTTTAAATCCAGCTGCCGTATTCTCATTTAAAGGATAATCCCTGCAAAGTTCCCGGACTTTTTCTGTGATATCTACCGGCATATAATTGTCCATCTGGATCACGGTATCTGCAATATGGAAAAAAGCCCCGGAGCTTCCGGCAACCAGAATTGTGGAAATCCCCTCCTTTTCATATAGATCCCGGGCACGTTCCAGAAATGGGGTGATCGGCTCTTTTTCCCGGCTGATCACATGCTGCATAAAGGCGTCGCGCACCATAAAATTAGTAGCAGATGTATCTTCATCCAACAGAAATACCTTGCTTCCCGCCTCTATTCCCTCCACGATTCCTGCTGCCTGGGAAGTACTTCCGCTGGCATCTTCCGTAGAAAAACAGGTGGTATCTTTTTTATTGGGAAGGTCATTTATAAACAGGGAAATATCCACATCTTTCACAAATCTGCCATCCTCAGAACGCAGCTTCTGGGCTGTGGAATCCGTGATCACATACTCTCTTCCATCTCCCTGGATGTGGTTATACACGCCCAGTTCCAATGCATTCAGAAGGGTAGATTTGCCGTGATAACCACCACCAACGATCAACGTGATTCCCTTAGGAATTCCCATTCCGGTTATTTTTCCCTTATGGGGAAGCGCCATAGTCACCCGAAGACTTTCCGGCGAAGAAAATGTCACGCTCCCTTTCATCGGCTTAGATGAAATACCACTCTCTCTTGGCAGAATCGCGCCGTCATTTACAAAAGCAACCAGGGAACGCTTCTTTAATTCTTCCCTGATATACGCCTGATCTTCTGCCAGGAAAATAGTATTTTCCAAATCTTTTCCACTTAAATTTCTGTATACAAATGCTTTTTCCACACAAACCGGCAGAAATTCAAAGAAAATTTTTTCCAGCTCTCCCGCATTTATGGTACGTCCATTTGCCGGAAATCCTACAAAAAACCGGACGGTAATCCCCTGCTCTGTAATCTCACAGGCCGTTCGCTCCAGCACCTCCTGACCGCATCTGGTCACAGAAATAAGTCCACTTTTTCCAGAGCCTTTTGCCCGAAAAGTATAGCGGTTCACCTGCTGTTCAAACTGTCTGGTAAGATAGTCTGCCAAAGTAATTCTGGTCAGTTTATCTTTATAGTATTCCGCTGGAAATCCAGCTTCTCTGTGAAAAATTTTCACACTGATATGGGACGGTGACGCAAATGGATCGCCCTGTACATGATCAATTGACAAAACATATTTGTTAAACTGATATGCCCCTTTCAGGGATTTATAGGCAGGATAGCTCTTCCGATTGATGGAATGAAGCATGTCCTGCAGCTGATTTGATGACTGCATAAGTACCTCCCATAATAATCTTTGTT
>NZ_JAQDKY010000030.1:0-55817 GCF_027662325.1 Blautia faecis
TCCGATTGTTTCCTTAACAGTTTTGAGAATTGAAAAAACGGAATTTACTTATTAAGACATATAAACTGTTGACAATAAAGCTCCTATATAGTATGTTTTTAATAAATTACTATATAGGAGCTTTTGTATGGAAATGAATGGAGGATTTCTTGTTACCAAAATAAAACAACTTGGAGATCGAATCTTTGAGAAGATTCTCAGCGAAAAGAATATTGATGCGTTTAACGGAGCCCAAGGGCGTATTCTTTATGTACTGTGGCAGGAAGATGGAATCTCAATCAGGTCACTCTCGATTAAATGTGGATTAGCGATAACTTCTCTTACTACGATGCTGGAAAGAATGGAAAAACAAGGGCTGATAAGCCGTGTTCAGTCTGAAACGGACAAAAGGAAAACACTCCTGTTTCTGACTGAGAAAGCACATGCCTTAAAGGGCGAGTACGATTCTGTATCTGATGAGATGGGCAGTATTTACTACAAAGGTTTTTCAGAGGAAGAAATTACCCGGTTTGAGGAATGCCTCGACCGCATCAGAAAGAATCTTGAGGAGTGGCAGAAGTCATGAGTATTTGTATCAAAGATCAGATTCAGAACATGAATATCGTCATTGGCTGCACAGTGGGGTGTGCATATTGCTATGCCCGCAACAACGTGAAACGCTGGCATATGATTGATGACTTCGCTGACCCTGAATTCTTTCCGGGTAAGCTCAAGATGATGGAAAAGAAACGTCCGCAGAACTTTCTTCTTACCGGCATGAGCGATCTCTCCGGATGGAAGCCGGAATGGAGAGACGAGGTATTTGCAAAGATCCGTGAAAATCCACAGCATCAGTTCCTGTTCCTTACCAAGCGACCTGATTTGCTGGATTTTGATACCGATCTGGAAAACGCATGGTTTGGCGTTACGGTGACGAGGAAAGCAGAACTGTGGCGTATCGATGCCCTTCGGAAAAACGTCAGAGCAAAACATTACCATGTTACCTTTGAGCCGTTATTCGATGATCCCGGCACAGTTGACCTTTTCGGAATCAATTGGATCGTTGTCGGCACCATGACCGGAGCTCAGAGCAGGAAGATTCATACGGAGCCGGAATGGGCATGGTCTCTGACGGACCAGGCACATAAGCTCGGCATTCCGGTGTTTATGAAGGAAGACCTTGTCCCTATCATAGGGGATGAAAATATGATTCAGGAAATGCCGGAAGAATTTAATAAAGTGTTAGAGGTACAGAAATCATGGAAGAAGTAATGAATGGAATCCTCATTCGTGAGGTGGAAACAAAGAACATCATGACTAAGTCTAGTCTGCCGGTAGGCGGTTACTCGGTCAATCCCTATGTGGGCTGTACACATGCCTGCAAGTATTGCTATGCTTCTTTTATGAAGCGCTTTACCGGGCACAAGGAGGAATGGGGCACTTTCCTTGATGTGAAGCATTGGCCAGAAATTAAAAATCCGAAGAAATATGCCGGACAGCGGGTGGTCATCGGTTCTGTGACAGATGGCTACAATCCACAGGAGGAGCAATTCGGGAATACCAGAAAACTTCTGGAGCAGCTGATCGGCAGTGACGCAGATATTCTGATCTGCACAAAGTCGGATCTTGTGGTACGGGATATTGATCTGTTGAAGAAGCTTGGACGTGTAACCGTTTCATGGTCGATCAACACACTAGATGAAAATTTCAAGAACGATATGGATTCTGCTTCGAGCATTGAGCACCGTATCGCTGCTATGAAGCAGGTATATGAGGCAGGTATCCGTACAGTCTGTTTCGTATCCCCGGTATTCCCCGGTATCACGGATTTTGAAGCAATCTTTGAGCGGGTAAAGGATCAGTGCGATCTGTTCTGGCTCGAAAATCTCAATCTTCGAGGCGGTTTCAAAAAGATAATTATGGATTATATCGCCGGAAAATATCTTGATCTTGTACCACTTTACGACGAGATCTATAACAAGCATAACCGCAGCTACTTTGAAGCACTTGAAGTAAAAGCTGAGAAAATGGCTAAGAAGTATGATTGTGCCTTTGTGGATAATGAAATGCCTTATGGCAGAGTCCCGCAGGGACATCCGGTGATCGTAGATTATTTCTATCATGAGGAAATCCGAGGGACAGAGAATACAGGAAAAAGAAATCGTTAATCTAAACGAAAATTAAACTGATGATGGTGGAGAGATTTATTTATCACCATTTGAAATCGAGAAATTCTTGTTTGAAAAATCGAGAAATTGTAAAATTGAAGAAAAAAGAAATGCACAGTTCTTAGCTTATCGGGAACTGTGCATTTTTGTAAATAAATACTTTTAATTAGCCGATTACGGCATCCTCTGCTGTAAAATGTTCCAGAGAATTTTCTTTTACCTGAATGCAGATATAAGTAATTCCGGAAATATCGGATGCAAAAAACTGACGCTTTGCAGCAGGTGCGATTTTTAGCCAGTCTCCAGTTGAAAGGCTGATTTCTTCTCCATCAATTATGGCTTTGCCGTTACCTGAAAGAATTCCATAGATTTCCTCATTTTCTTTATGAGAATGAACAAATGGGACATTTGCTCCTGCAGGTAGTTCGTTTAAACTGATTTCTGCACCTGTTAAAGACAACTTTTCATGCAGTTCAATTCGGTTTTCCTTTCCAATAGTTGTTTTTGTGTAATTTGTCATAATAATACCTCCATAGTTGATTTGTAGTTTCTGGTTGCTTGGTATTAGTATAGTGTGAGACACATACAAAAACAAGTACGCACCTTTTTGTAACTGTACACTCAAAATTGAATGTGTTACAATCGACTTGGAGGTGAGAATTATGCGAGCAAAAGAAGAATTACCGGAATGCCCAGTTGCAACAGCAGTATCTCTTATCGGAGGAAAATGGAAACTGCTGATTTTGCGTAACTTGAAAGAGCGTCCATGGAGATTCAATGAGCTACAACGAAGTATAGATGGTATTTCACAAAAGGTTTTGACGGATAGTTTAAGGCAAATGATGAGTGATGGACTGGCATATCGCCACGATTACCATGAGCAGCCACCGAGAGTCGAATACGGATTAACGGAACTCGGAACAAAAATGCTTCCAATTGTTAATTCACTTGCTGACTTTGGTAACTACTATAAATCACTTATTGAACAGAATTAAGTACGTTAGTATTTGAAAAGCTCGAACAATCGGAAGTTGTGGGAATAAAAAATATGGAATTAAGACTATTGCGCTATTTTCTGACGGTGGCAAAAGAACAGAGCTTTACAAAAGCGGCAGAACAATTGCATATTACCCAGCCAACGCTATCCAGACAAATGGCGGCATTTGAAGAGGAGCTTGGAGTAACATTATTTATTCGAAGCGGGAAGAAAATTTCGCTTACTGAAGAGGGGATTTTATTAAAAAGGCGTGCCCTGGAGATCCTTAATCTTGAGGAAAAAACACTTGAGGAACTGAAAGGAAAAGAAGATGTTGTAGAGGGAAATATAACCATTGGATGCGGTGAATTTGCAGCGGTGGAGACATTGGCGGAGATATGTAAAACATATAAAGAAAAATACCCGCTGGTTCAGATTGTATTGCATACTGCAACAGCAGATGCAGTGTATGAGATGATGAACAAAGGACTTGTAGATATTGCATTATTCATGGAGCCGGTGGACACCGAAGGGCTGGATTATATCCGGATCACAGATTGCGATCACTGGTGTGTTGGAATGCGGCCGGATGATCCGCTGGCAGAAAAAGAGTTTATAAGAAAAGAAGATCTTATTGGAAAACCATTGATCCTGCCGGAAAGAGTAAATGTTCAAAGTGAACTTGCCAATTGGTTTGGAAAAGACTTTTCGAAACTGCAGATTGCTTTTACAAGTAATCTTGGAACGAATGCCGGAGTTATGGCAGCAAATGGACTGGGCTATCCGGTATCCATCGAAGGTGCTGCAAAGTATTGGCGGGAGGATATTCTTGTACAGCGAAGAATTTCTCCTGAAATCACAACAAGTACTGTGATTGCCTGGAGACGAAACATTCCATATTCTCTGGCGGTCAGTAAAATGATAGAAGAAATAAATGCTTTTCAGGCATAGAATGGAATTCAATATAAGCATTAGACATAATAAAAATATCAGGTATAAAATAGACGTATAAGAGAAATTCAAATCTTATACATCTATTTTTATACAAGAAATTTGCAAAGAAAGGGGCTTTTTATTATGAGTAAAAAATTAGTGGCATTTTTTAGTGCAAGCGGAACAACAAAAAAAGTAGCAGAGATGATTGCAGAGGAAGCAAAAGCTGATTTATTTGAGATTGAGCCAAAAGTTACATATACAAAGGCTGATCTTGACTGGATGAATAAAAAATCCCGGAGCAGTGTGGAAATGAGTGATAAGAAATACAGACCAGAGATTATGAAGAAAGAGATAGATATGAGTTCTTATGATGAAATCCTTTTGGGATTCCCTAAAATGGAGTACAGTTTATAGTAGTGTATAGCGTGTATCAAGTTATAATTATGAGGTTGAAAATAACAGTATACACAGATAATGTGGAAAAATGTGTATGACGTTTATATAGAAAATAACATTGAAAAAAGGAATTCAAGAATGGGTAAATTCATTAAATTTAAAATAGAATAATAATTACATGAGTGACAGAAGATAAGAATCTGAATTCCCTGTCACTTTTATATTATTTGATAAGAAAAAAGAACTGGTTTATATCCGACAAGAATATAGACTGGTTCTTATTTTTTATATGCTATTATATACACAGGGAGTCGGGGAATGTCGAACTATAGCAAGCCGGAAAAGAATGCATTGATATCGGTATGAAAGATTTTTGCAAGTGCAACTAATTCAGATACCTTAATATTCATTCGATTTGTTTCCAGTTTGGCATAGGTACTTTTGGTGATGGAGATACCAATAAGATTTAATTTTGCAACTACTTGGTCTTGAGTCATGTTGTTTTTATATCGAATTGCTTGGATATTTTTACCAATATCCATATCTGGTCTAATCTTTTGCATAATGATGAACTCCCCTTATAAAATAAAAAGTTTCGTAATACAGAAACATATATATTGATTCTAAAGAATTTAAATTTTATAATGTTTCGTAATAAGGAATTATTTTTAACAGGAAGAGGTAAAAGTATAATGGATGTGGAGATGGAAAAGAGAAAATTTTTAAATCTATGTGGCAAAAGAGATCGAGCATTATTGTCAGGTGAAAAAAGAATGACATTGGGGGATATGGAACGATTGACATATCTGACAGAATTTTTTGAACTGGAGAACTATGGAATCGCCTTATGGAAAGAATTTGGTGATGATGTAAAAGAGCCATTTGAAGCGATGATGAAAATGTTAGATGAGCCGGAGTGCATAGAAGATCGATGGCTTGATGACGAAGCAAAAGGGGAAAAGTGGTTGTTAGAATTTCAGGAACTGGCATTAACGGAAGAATACAGGGAATGGATTCGAAATTATATCGATAAAAAATATGAAGAAAGAGGATTACCATATCCGACAGGAGCAGACTTCGATTAAGAGGTCTGCTTTTTTCTGGTCTTTTGGGAGGTGATAAGAGGTGGAAGTAAGTATTTATGAACTCTTGGCGGCAGCAAGAGAATCGGCTAAATCTGATTATATAAAAGGGGACAGCATTTTGTGTGAGAAGAGATTTCATCCAGATACCCATTACATGGTGGAAATGGAGCTGTTAGAAAATGATAACAGGCTGGGAGAAAAGGGGAATTATATACGGAAGTTTTTGTCAGAACCGGAGTATCTTCCCATTTTACAAAAGCAGGAAAAACATCTCATAAAAATAAAAAGACAGGCAATTGTTCAAAAAGGAAACTTGCGATATATCCCTCCCCCGGACAGGCCGAACCGCCGCCGGGAGAGGGATCTTTTATAACCGGCTGGGAAGGAACAGTAGTGTTCCTCTGGCGATAGTGGTATAAAAAAGCCAGATTTTCCGCAGGTTTTGGGACACTGGAACATAGAAAAGTGTTCACGAATGGCACTTTTGCAACGATCCGTTGCAGCAGTGAAAGCATTTTTGACATTACGTTAAACAGAAAAATGAAAGGATGTGATTGCGATAATCATAGGAATTGATCATGGCTATTATGCAATAAAAACAAGACAAGTGTCTTTCCCAAGTGGAATTATCAGGTATGATTACGAGCCGTATACCATGCAGAATGTTCTGCAGTATCAGGGAAAGTATTATGTCTGCGGTACGGGAAGACAGACGCTGGTAAAAAATAAAACGTCCAATGATAATTATTATCTGCTGACGTTGACAGCCATTGCAGAAGAAATCAAGCACCGGAAAGCAGAACGAAAGACAGAGGTAATTCTGGCTGTCGGACTTCCACTTTCAAGTTTTGGAAGAGAGAAACAGGGATTCAGGGAGTATCTGTTGCGGAAAGAGCAGCCAGTGCGATTTTTATATGAAAGTGAGTTATATGAGATAACAATAAAAGATGTGAAACTGTTCCCACAGGGATACTCTGCGCTTGCTCTGCATCCAGAGTATCTGAAGAATGAACCGTCTGTTCTGCTTGTTGATATTGGTGGCTGGACCGTTGACCTTATGAGGCTGGACAATGCTGTTCCGAATGCAGCAACGTGCAGGAGTCTGGAGCTTGGAGTGATCCGATGTATTGATGAGACAGCAGAACAGGTGCGTAGAAATACCGGACTGTCTGTAACAGAAACTCAAATTGAGCGTGTGCTTCGGGGGGAATCTTGCAGTATGGCAGAGGAGGCCAGACGGATCATACAGGAAAGCGGACGGAAATATATAGAAAAAATACTGTCTGCGGTGACAGAATCTGGGTTTGATCTCCGGGCAGTACCAACCGTATTTATGGGTGGAGGCTCCGCAATTTTAAAACGCCACGTGACCGCACAGGACGCGATTTGCCGCCCCGTTTTTATAGAGGACGTCCATGCCAACGCAACAGGGTATGAACGGATTGTAGAGCAGATGTGGGCGAGATGACACGTCCGGTATATTCGTTCCGCCCAAACCTGAAAAATCCAGAACACCAGAGGGCATGGGAGAAATTTCAAAGTGTTCCAGAAGGGCAGAAAAGCCAGTATCTGGTTCAGGCAATTCTGGAAAAAGAGGATCGAAAATGGCTGGAAGAAGTTATTCAAAAGACGATAAAAGAAAGTGTTCGGGAATTAGGAATATGTGGCACTACGGAACAATTGAAAACGAAACCATCATCGGAAGAAATACCAGCTCAGATGATGGATTTTTTATCTCAAATGGAAAATTTGTAAAGGGGGTGAGGCCTATGATTGCACGATACATACATTGTTGGATCTGCTAGGGGTAAGGCAAGAAATGCATCGTTATCTTTGGTGGGTATTGTGAATAGCTTTCCATGCGGCTTTGGAGTATGTTGTGTGTAGCGAAAGAGAAAGGAGAAAAGTTATGGCAGAGATGAAAAATATCTGCGGAAAGATCCCGATGGACTTACATGAAAAAGTAAGAGAAGAGATTGAACTCACAGAAAGCAGCACACAAAAATTTTTACAACAGGTCATTGAAGAACATTTCAACAGACTGGAAGGAAAAGGAGAAATAAGCATGGGAGCAGTAAGAACAGTAGCAGTACAGGTATCAGAGGAATTATTCCAGAGATTAAAAGTAGTCATCGGGCAGAAACACATGAAACAGAAAGACTTCTTAATTCAGATTATAGAAGAAGCACTGGAAAAGGCAGAGGCCGAATGGCAAAGCAAAGATCAGCCTGAAGAATCCGAACAGACAACCGAAGAATCGGGAACAGAAGAAACTCAACCGGAAGAAAGCACTGAGCCGGAAAGGGAAAGCGAACCAGAAGAGGAAAGCGAGCCAGAAGTAGAAAGCGAACCAGATGGAGAGAGCGAACCGAAAGAGGAAAACGAACTGGATGGAGAGAGAGAACTGAAAGAGGAAAACGAACCAGAAGGGGAAAGCGAACCGGAAGAGGAAACTGAACCAGAAAGAGAAACTGATCTGGAAAAAGAAACCAAAGCAGAAGAACCAACAGAATGGTAAGTAATTGATACAGAATAACGAAGGGCGGTATGAGAAATCATGCCGCTTGTTTTTATCAGCAAAAAGGAGGTTGATAGCCGCAACCATTCAATTTTTTGATCTCTTTAGCGGAATCGGGGGATTCCGTGAAGGCCTAAGACGGGCAGGAAACTTTGTCTGTGTCGGACATTGCGAGGTGGATACTTATGCGGATAAGAACTACCGATTGCTGTTTGATACAGAAGGGGAGTGGTATTGTAATGACGCAAGAACAATCGAACCAGAACGAATGCCAGATTTTGATTTACTCTGTGCAGGATTTCCTTGCCAGGCATTCTCTATCGCCGGAAAGCGAGAAGGATTTGCAGATGCTAGAGGAACTCTCTTTTTTGAAATTGCCCGGATTCTTGAAGCTAAAAGACCCTCGTATTTTATCCTTGAAAATGTTCCCGGTTTGTTATCGCATGACAAAGGCCGGACGTTTTGCACCATCCTCAGTACGCTTTCTGAACTGGGGTACCATGTCGAATGGAAAGTGCTTAACAGCAAGGATTTCGGAGTCCCCCAAGCAAGAAAACGGGTGTATATTGTCGGATATCTTGATTTCCGATGTGCCGGAAAAGTATTACCTGAACCAGAAACAAATGGAGCAGCTCTTGTTCAAATCCGGGCAGGAAGTCAGGGGAAAAGAGTCTACAGTCCAAAAGGATTAAGCTGTACCCTGACATCACAAGCCGGAGGAATGGGTGGAAAGACAGGATTATATGATGTGGGTGTTCCAATTAAAGAAAATACAAAGCTCGGCTACAAACTTGCAAGAGAGGGTGACAGCATCGATTTGGGCTATGCGAATCTCAACAGCAGGAGAGGAAGAGTCGGATATCAGATAGCACACATCCTGACCACAGGTATCCAACAGGGAACACTTCATTTCGTAGATTTGTCTCCGCCGCCACTGGTTACTGAAGAATGCAGAAGCCTTAATACCAGACAATGCGGAATCCACAAATACAAAGGAGAATGTTCCGGTGTATTAAGGGAAGAAGGGGCAAGAGCAGTCCTTACACCAGCAAAAGAAAATGTCCGTCAGAATGGCAGACGCATGAAAGAACCAGAAGAACCGATGTTCACAATTACTGCAACCGATCGTCATGGCATCTTGTATCACGGCAGAATAAGAAGGTTAGTTCCGAGGGAATGTTTGCGTCTGCAGGGGTATTATGACTGGCAGATTGATAAGATCATAGACAGCACTTCTGACGCACAGCTTTATAAACAGGCTGGAAACGGGGTGACTGTCAATGTTATCGAGGCAATTGGCAAACTATTACAAAAGGCAGACTCCGGACTCAACGAACAGGAAGTGTCTGAGAAAGGAATCCATTAGGCATGATCGGTATAAAAGATCAATACTTTGGAACAGAAATCGAAATGACAGGGATTACCAGACAACGTGCTGCAGAAGTTGTTGCTGAAATGTTTGGAACAGAAGCATATTATGACGGCACGACTTACGGAATCTGGTCAGTGATAGATTTGGAAGGAAAAAAGTGGAAATTTATGTCTGATGGAAGCATTTATACACAACGGAAAGTATACGGTCGAATTGTAGATGCAAGTGGAGAATATTCAACAGAAATGGTATCTCCGAAATTATCCTATGATGAAATGGGAAAGTTACAGGAAGTAGTACGCTGTCTGCGACAGCATGGAGGTTTTGTAAATGAGTCCTGTGGTCAGCATGTTCATGTAGATGCATCGAATCATACACCGCAAAGCCTGAAAAATGCATTGACAATTATGTATGCAAAGGAAGATATCCTGTTCAAGGCTCTGAAAGTGCAGGAGAGAAGAGCAAATAGTTATTGTCAGAGAGTGCAACCGGAGGTATTGGAGAAAATCCGAAAAATACCAAATAGGTCAATCACTATGGACCGAGTAAGAAATGTCTGGTATGGAGGCAGGGATAGAAGTCATATCCATTATGATGATACCCGTTATTATGCTCTAAATCTTCATGCTGTGTTTTCCAAGGGAACTTTGGAATGGCGCTGTTTTGAAAGCACACTACATGCAGGAAAGGTAAGAGCAAACATTACATTGGCATTAGCCATTTCCGCACAGGCGATCAATCAGAGATCTACACAGATGAAAAAGACACTGATATCAGAAAATCCGGCATTTACATTTCGTACATTTTTATTGAGACTTGGGTTAATTGGAGATGAATATAAAAATGTCCGAAAACATCTGCTGGCAAATCTGGATGGTGATCTTGCGTGGAGATATGATAAAAGCACGTATGAGTGTTTGAAGAAAAATCAAAGGACAGAAGGAGTCAGATAGAGGTGAGAAAGAATGGAAGATAGATATTACTTCGCTTATGGCAGCAACATGAATCTGGAGCAGATGAAGTACAGGTGTCCGGCTGCGGAAGTTGTGGAAAATGTCCGGCTTGAAGATTATCGGCTGGCATTTCGAGGAAGGGCTCCGGGTAACGGAGTAGCAACGGTACTGCCGGAAAAAGGAAGCTATGTCGAAGGAGTCTTATGGAAAATCACAGAAGCGTGTGAGAAGAGTCTGGATTTTTATGAAGGATTTCCAAGTTTTTATGGGAAAGAATCAATTCGTGTAAAAAATCGGGATGGTGTGGAGAAAGAAGTGTTTGTATATATGATGAACGCTCCGCACAAAGATGTTCCGGCAAGGCCGTCGAAATTTTATCTGGATGGAATTCTGGAAGGATGTAAGGATAACCAGATTCCAACGGAGTCTGTCATGGAAGCGGTAAAACGTACCAGACAGGAAGTAAAAAAAGAAAAAAATCGATATGCAAGATAAAACGTACCGCAGAGGAAACATCTTCTGCGGTATTTTAATGAAAAAATCTATTTATAATAGGAAGGAAAAGCACATGAAGGTTAGAAAATTAAAGACCAGAATTGCTGCTTTTGGACTGGCTGTCCTGATGGGCGTCAGTACCTTGAGCAGTGCGAATGCGTTTGCGGCCGAACGGACAGGCTCGGAACAGCAGACGGAAGTACAGGCGGTAACAAGCCAGAAAGATACATCGGTTACAGCAGATGATATCACAAAAGCGGTTTCGGATGAAACATTTGCAGTGGAAACCTGTATGGAAGGAATCCATTATGAGGCAGAAAAAGAAGATGTTATGCTTGTAAGTATCAAAGATGAGAATGGTGGAGAGTATCATTCTGACAAAGCAGGAACATATATTGCCACTTATATGGTCGTTCCAAAAGATAAGAGTGACAGCTATACCATCACCCGGAAAGTGACTCTGACGGATACAGAAGGTCAGGCACATTCTAAAGAAAATGGTGGAGAGAAACAGAAGTCAGATACAGAATCTGA
Source organism: Blautia faecis (assembly GCF_027662325.1). NCBI lineage: Bacteria > Bacillati > Bacillota > Clostridia > Lachnospirales > Lachnospiraceae > Blautia > Blautia faecis. The sequence continues at coordinate 11,413 of NZ_JAQDKY010000030.1, forward strand.
AGATGATTCGGATTCGCCTGTGCAGAACTATACAGATGTAGAAATTGAAACATCCGAAGAAGATGCATCTGCACAGGCAGTCAAAGAACTGAAAGAGGACATCGAAGAGGGAAATGTGATGGTATTGTCTGCGGCTGAAAGAGCTACAAGCAGCGGTTCCACAGTTACATTGACAAAGGGGCGAACCATTTATTATCCAAGTTATATTGGAAATTATCTTACTTGCCTGTTTACAGTCAATGGGAAAATTGCATACTGCCTTCAGTCCCAGAAAGCATCCCCACCGAGTGGAAGTTATGTAGCACAGGTACTGGACAGCAATAAAAATCTACAGAAAGTCCTTTATTATGGTTATGGCGGGGCAGGAGATCTGACAGGAAGTTATCTGTCTGGAAAAACGGAAGATGAAAAGTATGTGTATACACACATTGCAGCCAGCTACGCTTATGCAGGAGATGCCGGATTTACAGGGTGTAATTATAATGACCTTGTAAATGCAGGGGTTATCGCATATATCAATTATCTGTTTGGACAGGAAGAATCGCCAAAAGGTGAACTGAGCCTTTCAAGCACAAAGCTGAATGCAGTACGGGATGGAAACATCCAGAAAACACCAAATATCACACTGTCTGGAGATCACAGAAACTATGTGACATTGAGTGTACCGGAAAATGTGACAGCACATAATCTTTCCAAAGGAACAAGTGTTACAAATGGAAAAATCCAGATTTATGGTGGAGATACATTCTATCTATCTGCGGATTTATTACTGACAGGCAGTTATGCTTCCGGCAACTTATATGGTTCTGTCGGAAAGACATGGAGAACACTGGTGCTGACAACCGGAAATTCCAAGCAGGATATCGGTGTATTTGAAAGTGAAACAGCAGCTCCGGTAAGTTTTAGTGTACAGTGGCTGAATATGACACGCATTGAACTTATGAAGAAAGATGTCAATACACAGAATCCACTGTCTGGAGCAGTTTATGGTATTTATACCGATAAGAAGTGTGAAAACCTGCTTATGACAATGTCAGCAACCGGAACAGATGGAAAAGCAGTCAGCGATTATTTTGATTCAGCACTGAAAACTGTGTATGTAAAAGAAGTTACTGCCCCGACAGGATACAAACTGAATACAGAAGTATATAAAGTGGATGTTGCAGCCGGAAAGACATTGTCTGTAACTGCAACCGATGAGAGAGTCACAGGAAAAGTAAAAATCGCAAAGATCGATAAAGAAACACTTGCATTTAAAGCACAGGGTGACAGTGCTCTTCGTGGTGCAGTCTATGGTCTGTATGCAAAAGAGGACATCGTGCATCCGGATGGTACAACAGGAGTTCTGTATAAACAGGACAGCCTGATTGCACAGGGAGTCATCGGAGATGACGGAACACTGGAATTTTCAGAATTATACCTTGGAGAAATGTATGTAAAAGAAATCACTCCACCGGAAGGATATACGCTGGATACTACAAAATATGAGGTATCAGTAACTTATGAAGGTCAGGATGTTGCGGAAGTGACAAGAGACCTTACGGTAAAAGAGCAGGTAAAGAAACAGGCATTCCAGTTGATCAAAATCAGTGAAGATGGAGAGCAGACAGAAACAGACCTGGTTGCAGGAGCAGGATTTAAGGTATATCTGATCAGCGACCTGACACAGGTAAAAAATGGGAAACTGAAACCTGCCAATGGAGAAAGCTATACAGCAAACGATTTCAAAAATTATGACTTCAGCAAAGAGCAGGTTGCAGTTACTTATGAGAACGGAACAGCCGTACCAGTACCGGAACTAATTACTGATACAAAAGGATATGCAGTCAGCCCGGAACTGCCGTATGGAAGTTATGTTGTAGTGGAAAGCACTACCCCTGAGAATCTGAAAACCATTGATCCATTTGTTGTAAATGTGGAAAATGACAGCAGAGAGCCAATGCAGTGGAGAGTATTTGATGACCGTCCGTTTGAATTTTTGCTGAAAATCGTAAAGAAGGATGCACAGACTGGAAATACGGTTTTAAAGGCCGGAGCCTCTTATAAGATTTACGATGTGACAAATAAGAAATATGTGGAACAGGTTGTTCAGTATCCGAAGAAAGAAAAGATCAGTGTATTCAAAACAAACGAGGAAGGATATCTGATTACACCGCAGGAACTGAAGTGCGCTACCTACCGAATCGAAGAAGTAAAAGCACCGGAAGGATTTGTAAGACAGGGAAGTGAAGAGTCCCTGTATGATGGAACAACGATTATTTCACCAGTAGAACAGACTACAAAAGGAACATATAAAGAAAATCCACAGAGCGGTATTGTAATTACAGTATCCTCAAATACTGCACATCAGATTGATCCGGATACAGGAGCTGCGATTGTAGAAGTAGAACAGAAAAATGACGAACAGGTAGGAAGCCTGCTCCTGACGAAAAAGGGAGAACAGCTTACCGAAGTAACCGGAGATTCTGTTCTGGCAAAAGTAAAAGCACTGGTTTCTAAAGTAAGAAATGCCGTATCTGGTAAAGAAGAAACAGGTATTTATAAAGGCTTTAAATATGAAGAAACCGGAGTAGAAGGTGCTGAATTCGAAGTATATGCCAAAGATACCATCTATTCACCGGACGGAGCAAAGGATGAAGCAGGAAATCCAGTTGTCCGTTATGAGAAAGATGACCTGGTAGCCAAACTGACTACAGATGAAAATGGAACAGCAGTTATCAACAATCTGCCACTGGGAACGTATTATCTGAAAGAAGTTGTAGCAGGAGAGAATTTTGTCCTGAATACAGAACAGAAAGAATTTACCCTGACAGCAGAGGATGATACACAGGCAGTTGTTTATGAAGGCGTTACCTATAAAAATGAAAGACAGAAAGTTTCTGTATCAGTAGAAAAGAAAGATTCTGTCACAGGCGAAAAGCTGGAAGGTGTTATTTTTGGACTGTATGCTGCGGAAGATATTCTTTCTAATCAGGGAGAGGTTCTCGTAGAGAAAGATACCCTGCTGGAAAAGAAAGCAACGGATGCAAAGGGAACACTTACTTTCGACAGCGATCTTCCACATGGAAAATACTATGTCAAAGAGGAAGTCAGAAAAGCCGGATATCTTCCAAATGAGGAAGTATGGAATGTAGACGCAACCTATGAAAATCAGAATCTTGCAAAGATTGAACTGAACAAAGAAGTTGAGAATCAGCCGACAGAAACACGTATTACCAAAACAGATGCAACAACCGGAAATGAGCTGGAAGGAGCAAAACTGCAGGTCATTGATAAAGACGGAACTGTTGTGGAAGAGTGGATTAGTACGAAGGAAGAACATGTCATTTACGGACTGCCGGAAGGAAGTTATACCTTACATGAGGAACTGGCTCCTTATGAAGATGGCTATGTGTCTGCCAGCGATGTGACGTTTGAAGTCAAAGAAGATGGAAGTGTGACAAAGGTTGAGATGAAAGATGAATATTCAAAAGTGGAAATTTCCAAAACAGACCTAACAACCGGAAAAGAACTGGAAGGGGCAAAGCTTCAGATCATCCGCAAAGATGGAACTGTTTTGGAAGAGTGGATTACGGATGGAAAGCCACATTCCGTTGCAAAGCTCCCGGTTAATGAAGAACTTACTCTGCGTGAGATTACAGCGCCAGATGGTTACGAGATTGCGGAAGATGTTACATTCACATTGAAAGATACAATGGAAGTCCAGAAAGTAGAAATGAAAGATGCCAGAACACCGGAGAAAACAACAGAAAAAACAAATGCACCAAAAACAGGTGACAACCAGAAAGTATGGGCGTTTGTTCTGCTTGCACTGGCATCTGCCGGAACAGCTACGGGAGTGACTGTATACCGCAGAAAGAAGTCAAAAATGACAGACAACAAAGAAGAAACAGAAGAAAAATAAAATAAGAATTACAGGATAAACCAATCTGACAGGGCAGGAGATGTGCATAAAGCAGCTTCGGCCCTGTCTGTATATAAGGAGAAGAATGATGAGACGTTTTTATACAGCAGAATCAGTAACAGAAGGACACCCAGACAAAGTATGCGATCAGATAGCAGATGCAATCTTAGATGAATGTCTGCGTTACGATCCATCTTCGAGAGTGGCGTGTGAAGTCCTTGCTACAAGAGGAAATGTGTTTGTAGCAGGAGAAATCACCAGCGGATATGAGCCGCCAGTGTTTGATGTGATCCGAAAAGTTCTGGAAGAATGCGGATATTGTACAGATGGAATAGAAATGGATACGTTTGTACACCAGCAGAGTCCAGATATTGCGAAAGCAGTGAGTGTGTCGAAAGAATTTCGGGATAATATTGGTGCAAAGATAAGAGACAGAAGCAGGGGAGCTGGAGATCAGGGTGTTATGGTCGGATATGCGTGCGATGATACTCCGCAGCTTATGCCAATGCCGACTGTTCTGGCACACCGGATCACACGTGAACTTTCGGCTTGCAGAAGAAGTGGATATATCAAAGATATCTTTTCTGATGGAAAAGCACAGGTAACCGTAGAATATGAAGATGGAAAACCAGTGAGATTGGAAAGTGTTGTTGTTTCCTGCCAGCATGGTACAGAAAAGAGTCTGAAAAAGTTAGATGCTGAGATCAGAGAGAAGGTGCTTCGCCCGGCACTCAGATTATTGCCGCCGGATGAGGATACGAAGATTCTGATTAATCCGTCAGGAAGATTTGTGTGCGGAGGGTTTGATGCAGATACCGGACTGACCGGAAGAAAGCTGATGGTGGATACTTATGGCAGTGTGGTTCCGCATGGCGGCGGTGCATTTTCAGGAAAGGACTGTTCGAAAGTAGACCGTTCGGCGGCTTATATGGCAAGGTATATCGCAAAAAATATAGTAGCAGCTGAGTTTGCAAGCAAGTGTCAGGTGTCGCTGGCTTATGCAATCGGAGTAGCAGAACCGGTTATGATTGAGGTAGATACCTTTGGTACAGGAAAAGTGTGTGCAGATGATTGTCTGGCGGCAGCAATCCCACTGGTGTTTGGAGTGACACCCGTTCAGATCATGGAATCCCTTCGACTGAATCGTCCGATTTTCCGGCAGACGGCAGTTTTTGGTCATTTTGGAAGAAAGGAGTTTCCTTGGGAGCGGACGGATAAGGTACTGGCTCTTCAGGATGCGATTCTGTAATGCCCTGGGTAACGGAAGAAGAGATTCAGGCGGCAAAAAATATGACTGCGTATGAGTATTTGCGGACGCATCAGGCACAGCGACTGCAAAAGACAAGAACCAGAAATGAATGGCAGTTGACGGACCATGACAGTTTTAAAATTAATGAACTGTCCAGCAAATGGCATTGGAAATCCAGAGATATCGGTGGTGTGTCCGCACTGCGGTTCCTGATTGAAGTAGATGGAATGAAATTTACAGATGCCGTAAAACTGCTGTGCGAAGAGAGTCCGTCTTTTATTCCGACACAGTCTGCCGAAAAGGAAAAACCACTATTTAAACTGCCGGAGAGGTATTGTAATTGCAGACGAATCAGGGCTTATTTAAACCACAGAGGAATCAGCGATGAAGTGATCACGTATTGTATGTTGCATGAAATCCTTTATGAAAGTGTCCCGTATCATAACGCTGTTTTTGTTGGGAAAGATGAATCCGGAAAAGCAAGATATGCATTCCTGCGAGGAATCTATGAAAAAAACGGGAAGGGATTCAAGATGGAGCAGACCGGGAGTGAAAAAAAGTACAGCTTTTGTATTCCACCTGAAAGAGAAACAAAACGAGTTGCCGTATATGAAGCGTGTATTGATGCACTGGCACACATGACACTGGAAGAGGGAAAAAGGGATAAATATCGTCTTTCCCTTGGGGGAATCGCTGCTCCGAAAGAAAACGCACAGATACAGAGTGAACGTTTTAAAAAGCCGCCGGACGCACTGGAAGAGTTTCTGAAGAACCATCCGGAAATCAAAGAAATTGAAATCTGTACCGATAATGACTTTGCAGGAAGATGGGCGAAAGAACAGATGAAAAAACATTATGAGGGAACGTATCAGATTATTTGCAATCTGCCGGAAAAAGAAGGTGCAGATTATGCAGACCTTGCGAAAGAAAAAAAGCAGACAAATAAATGCAGGGACAGACCATTAGAAAGAAGGTGATAGAGAATGGAAGAAAAAGGAACGCTGCACGTACATCTGTTGACAGAGCTGACTGGAAATCTTTATTCAGAAGAATCCGAATGGGAAGAAGATTGGTCGGAGAGTGATGAATATGGAATGCCGTTAGATGGAACAGAACTTGCCGATTATGAAGAAGTCATCCGAGAAGAACTGGAACGTTATGGGGAAGATGATCTCATGCAGTATTTTGATGGAAGTGAGTCCATTCAGGGAAAGATACAAAGTGCAGTTGTTACGATAGAAAACAAAGACGGAATCCTGTACGGCTGTACCAAACTGGAATTAAATGAATTTTTAAGTCAGGAAGAACTACAGGAATTCACCGAATACATTACAGGACAGTACAGTGACGGTTGGGGTGAAGGATTTGAGCAGAGGGATATAAAGGTGGATGGTGGAACGCTGAATGTGCATTTCTGGCATCCAGATATGGAACAGCCGAAAATGTATGAAAAGAAAACAGAGCAGATTCCGACAAAGCCTGAGAAACAACGTCCCAAGTTACAGCTCCTTGGACATGATGGGAATATTTTTTCCATTATGGGCGATGCCTCAACTCTTTTGAAAAAGAATAAACAGACAGCAGAAGCAAAAGAAATGTGTAAAAGAGTATTGGAAAGTGGGGATTATTACAAAGCACTTTTGATTATCAGCGAATACGTGGAAACCGAGTTGAGTCCGCCACAAAAAGAAAATAAAAAGACAAAGAAGAAAAATCAGCCGGAACGCTGAGAAAAGAAAGGATGATGCCTATGACAAATGGCCTGAGTTTGGAAGAACTTATGAAAGAGGGAACATACCCAGAGGAATATGCTGAAGGGGAAAACTGGAAAATATTACATGGAGATACATTAAAACTGGTCAAAGCATTCCAGCCGGGAATCTTTGATGCAGTCATTACCGATCCACCGTATGCGTCCGGTGGAACAAAGCAGAATGAAAGAAATCGTACTACAAACCAGAAATACAGCAGTATGAGTGCTGCAAATGCACTTCCGGATTTTGATGGCGATAATAAAGATCAGAGATCATGGACTCACTGGATGGCTGAGTGGCTTTACGATGTGCGGAAAGCCTGCAAGAAAGGTGCTCCGATCTGTCTGTTCATTGACTGGCGTCAGTATCCATCGATTACCGATGCATTGCAGTGGGCAGGATGGATCTGGAGAGGAACAGCGGTGTGGGATAAGGGAAACTCCCGTCCACAGAAAGGCCGTTTTCGCCAGCAGGCTGAATACATTGTGTGGGGCAGTAACGGACCGATGCCGATCAACCGTCCGGTATCTTGTCTGCCGGGCGTCTTCCGATATGGAAATCCGCAGAACCGGATTCATGTGACAGAGAAACCGTTGCAGCTTATGAAAGATGTCATCCAGATTTGTGAACCGGGAGGACTGATCCTGGACCCGTTTGCCGGAGCAGGAACAACTGTCCTTGCAGCGGTTATGACAGGTTATCGTGCAGTGGGAATTGAGGTAACAGATGCCTACTACAAACTGGGAAGTGACAGAGTGAGAATTGCATTAGAAGCAGCGCAGAAAGAGGATGAAAAGTAGTCGGGATGTCCAATAGGACATCTTGTTTTTTATAGAGAAAATGAATGGCATCCAACTGGATGCAGGAAGGAGATGGAGCGTATGGAACAGGCGCTGGCTTATGTGTGCTGTTCAGCAGAAGAAAGCCGGGTAAAAGTGCAGAAATATTGCAGAAAAATCTATGAACTTGGGTATGTACCAATCTGTCCGAGATTTGTATTCTCACCATTCTTGGAAGAGTCCGATGCAGAAGATATGCAGGGATATGGAAGAATGTCACATATCCTTTTGCGGAGATGCCGGATGGTAGTCGTATGTGGAAAAGAAGTGACAGGAACAATGAATACCGAAATCAGTATGGCAGACAGACTCCATATCATTTGTACGACACTTGATGGATTGGTACAGATCAAAGAATCAAAATAAATCAGAATCGAGTCAATCCAGTTCTACAGAAACTGGCGGTACTCGTTTTGCAAGCATAGCGTTTGGATATCCAAACGCACTTTGGGGAGAACCCCAATCCCCCGGACACAGACGGAAATGGAAAGGAAGGATCAAGTCATGTTAAGAAATGGAGTAATGATTGTAATCGCATTGATGAGCGGAGGATTTATAGGAGTGATAGTGACCTGTTGCATGGTTGCAGCGAAAAAATCCGATGAGGAGCTTGGCGATATGATGAAAGAGAAAAGAGAAGGGACGGTGATGCAATGCGAAAACGAAACCATGTGATCCCGGTGCGGTTAAATGCAAGGGAACTCAGGGAATTGGAGGAACAGGTGGAAAAAAGCGGACTGAGTCGGGAAGAGTTTATGCGTTCGCTGATCTTAGGAGCACAGGTACACGCAAAACCTTGTGAACATCACCCGGAACTGCTTAGGAAGATAGCGGGTCTGTGCAATAATGCGAACCAGCTTGCCCATGTTGCGAATGCTTCGGGAATGGCAAGTGAGCAGAGTGTACAGGAAATGCTCCGGCTTACCAAAGAGACATGGCATCTGGTAAAGGAAGAGTGGTAATGACAGATGGCTTATACAAGTGTTATCCCCGTCCACCGCCTGGACCGTTCCATCGAATATGTGAAAGACAAAGAAAAAACCACACAGAAAGCAGACTCTCTGGAGGCTGCCATTGATTATGCCATGAACCGGACAAAGACGGAACAAGCGGTCTTCGAAGATACCATCGGATGCACCAATGAAAATGCGTATGAAGATATGCTGACAACGAAAAAGAGATTCCATAAGATGGGCGGTGTGGAAGGATACCATCTGGTACAGAGTTTTGCAGAAGGTGAGGTGACACCGGAACTGGCACATCTCATCGGGCAGGAACTGGCAGACCGGCTCTTAAAAGGACAGTTTGAAGTAGTCATAACAACACATCTTAATACCAGACACTATCATAATCATATTGTCTGGAATTCTGTAAGCATGGTGGACGGACATAAGTACCATAGTAATGCTAAGAGTTATTATACGGAGATCCGTAAGATTTCCGATGACTTGTGCAGAAAATATGGTCTGTCTATCATTGAATCCAATCAGAAAAAATCAATCCCTTATGTACAGTGGAAAGCAGAACAGGAAGGAAAACCGACATGGAGAATGGCGATCCGTTTGGATATCAGGGAATCGGTACAGGAAAGCTACTCCTGGTTACAATTCCTAAAAGAGATGGAAAAGCGGGGTTATACATGGAAACTGAACAGGAAATACATTTCTTTAAAAGCTCCGGGAATGGAGCGGTATATCCGTCTGCGTTCTCTCGGAAAAAACTATTCCGAAGAGGAAATACGTGGGCAGATACTACAGCCAAAGGTGAAACGAGTCTATCAAAAGGCAGTACAGATTCATCCCAAAAAGAAACTGACCGGGATTCAGGCACTGTATTATTCCTATTTATATCAAATGGGGGTACTGCCAAAAAGACCGAAAAGGAGTCCATACGCTGTCAGAGAGGATATCCGGAAACTGGACCGCAGGATTGAACAGATTGAATTTCTACTGAAACATGACATCATAACCAGAGAGCAGCTTGCCGCGTACCGAGAGCCATTGCAAAAGCAGATTGCGGAACTTATGAAAGAACGCAGAAGATTGTATCGGAATGGGGGCAGGGAGACTGGGGAAGAACGATTGTCCGAAATCAATGAGGAATTGAAGCGACTCCGTAAGGAAGTTCGTATGACCGTTCAGATTGAGAAACATTCCTTGGAAATCGAAGCGAGACTTCAGGAAGCGGAAGAACAGAGCCAGAATGAAAAACGTGTGGAAGATAAAGAAAGAATGCAGAAAAGTCAGGAGGTGAGATAAGTATGAATTACGGAGCAGAACCGGCAGATCAGGTGGTACGGTACAGTCTGGAAGGGATGGAGTATTCGCTGAAGATCACCGGGAATGTAGCAAAGCATGTGGCAGTCTTTATTGCTGCCGCCTTGAAGGACCAGAAAAAGACAAGAGGGAAAACAAGACTTACCAGAATGTTAAAGGAACAGCGCCCGATGAAATTTTTTACCGTTCCGGGTGACCGTTTAAAAGAATTTGCAAAAGAAGCCAAGGCGAGAGGTATCTTATATGTAGTCATCAAAGATAAGGTGAATCCGGACCAGACAGAGGTCATGGTATTTGCAGATGATGCAGCGAAGATGAATCGGGTATTAGACCGGATGAATCTGGATTTTGTAAAAGCAGAATCAGGCTCTATGGTTACGGAAGCAGTGGAAAAAGAGACTGCACCGGAAAAGGCAGAAAACCAGATGGAAAAAGAAACCGGGGAGAATGTACGGACAGAGACCGTTGTCCTGCCGGAAGGCAAGATAGAATTTGAACTGGACGATGCGGAAGAAATGTTCCAGATCGGGGATGAGGCTTTCCCGGAAGGAAATTTTACACAGGCGCAGGAGGGGGAAGAAAAGAATCCATCCGAACCTTTCTCGCGCAACAGAAATACTTCTTCCGATCGGGAAATTAGCTGGAAAGAAAAGAATGAAAAACCATCTGTGCGGAAAGAACTCGGAGATATCCGCAAGGAACAGGAAGAGAAACGTAAGAGGCCGGACAGACGGAAAAATGCCAGAGAGAGCCGGAAGAAACGTAAGAATATGAAAACGAAAGGCAGGTAATGTATATGGATTTAACAGATATGATTTCAGGGGGAACGGAAGAACAGCAGGTTCCTGAACAGAAATTGACGAAAGAAGAATATGCAGCCAAAAAACAGCAGGAAAGAGAAGAGGTATGGGCTGAAGTAGATTCACAGGCACAGGGAGTTTTTCAGGATGGAGAAAAACTGAAAGGCTTTCTGGACTTTATGGCAGAGTGTAATACCCAGAGAACACCGAATCTGCTTTTGATTTACGGACAGCATCCAGATTTTAAGGTGGTAAGGTCTTATGAACGCTGGAGAGAAGAACACCGTTCGGTCAAAGTCGGGGAACATGGCATTACTTATATGATTTCCACTGAATACGAAAAAGACGGAGAAATGCGGAGAGGGTATACGATTGGAAAAGGATTTGACATCAGTCAGATGTCTGGAAAGCCATTGGAAGAACGCCCTCAGCGAAGTCTGACAGAACTGATAGGAACTGTCTTAAAAGACCAGTCGGTACGTGTGCAGATTGAGGATGATCTGCCAGACAAAGTGCAGGCCCAGTACAATCCGAGATACCGTACCATTTATATCCGCAACGGAATGAGTGAAGTAACGACATTCCATGCACTGAACAGAGAACTGGCGTGTGCAGCACTGGACCAGCATACCGGAACCTACAGCCGACAGAAAGTCAGTGCACAGGCTTATTGTGCAGCCTATGTGATTGCGAAACGTTATGGTGTGGATGTTACCGGATTCAATCTGGAGTATATTGCACAGAGAAATGAATGTGGAAAGAAAGATCCACAGGAACTGAGAGACTTTTTAAATGATGTCCGTCAGGCTTCCTATAGTATCCGAAACCATATCGAACGGAATTTTGGTGCAAAGGAACAGGAGTATGTAACCGATGAGTTCGCAATCGGAGACCCTGTAAAAACACCGGAAACCAAGGATGAAAAAGCATCTGGAAAAGAGAAAAAAGCAAAGAACCAGCCGGAACGATAAAAGTGAAAAAGTTGGACGGTTGGAGTAGCTATTACGGAGGTCTTGTGATATGGTTGGTGTAACAAAAAAGGAGGTCAGCCAGATGACAAAATACTATTTGAAGATGGATAACATTATGAAAAATATGTTCGTGGTGGCACTGAATGATGAGCTACAGGCGCAGAGTGAGCAGGATGAATGTTTGGAAGAAACGAAAGCTCTTCTGAAAAAAGTAAGTGAATACGACCTCGCTCAGAAACGACTGCAGATTACAGCCGGGGAACAAAGGCAGATCCGTAAGGCACTGAACAGACTCAGAAGTAAATATCTTGCAGCCGGAAGATACAGTGATGGAATAGATAAAGTTATTATTCAGGTTGCAAAACCGAATACTAGCAGACACATGTTCTGGTAGAGAAAGGAGTGGTTGATTGGTCATTTATTCAAGAGAAAAAGTGGCAAGACTTAGAGAACAGTATCCGGCAGGAACAAGAATCTGTCTGAATTCGATGGATGGAGAAGCGGGTATGCCGCAGGGACTGGAAGGAACTGTGCAGTATGTGGATGATGCAGGCCAGCTTGGTGTTAAGTGGGACAACGGCAGAAGTCTCTCACTGATACCGGGAGTGGATTCCTTTCATAAGAAAGAAGGACAGGGACATCCAGAAGAAAAGCCACGCAAGAAAAGAGAATCTGACTTGCAGAGATAAGTACAAAAAAGCAGGACTGGGTTCTGTATCTTGTCTTTCTGCCATTTGTCTGGTGGGCGGCAGCGATTACCGCTTGTGCCATTACACCGGATAAGAATTTTATTCAAATCTTAGAAACGCTGAGCGAAAAACTCGAACAGCCGTTTTTTATCACGTATACACCGTATACGTTCAAATGTATTCTGATATTCACAGCAGCCTATTTCTTAGGCATTGGTATTTATGAATCCCAAAAAAGAAATTATAGAAGAGGCGTGGAACATGGTTCCGCAAAATGGGGCAACGTGTCCGAAATCTGCAGACGTTACTGCGAAAAGCAGTACACGAATAATCTGCTTCTGACACAGCATTTCCGCATGGGACTGGATGGATATAAGCATAAACGAAATTTAAATGTGCTGGTAGTCGGAGGTTCCGGGGCAGGAAAGAGCCGGACCTATGCGATTCCGAACATCATGCAGTGCAACTGCTCGATGGTGATCACAGATCCGAAAGCGGAACTTCTGCGCAAAACAGGAGGTGTTCTGGAACGGAATGGATATGAAGTCCGGGTTTTTGATTTGATCAATCCGGAGACTTCCTGGTGTTATAATCCGTTTGCGTATGTCCGGGATGACAAGGATGTGCTGAAACTAATTAACAACCTGATCCGCAACACGACACCGAAAGGTGCACAAAGCTCGGACCCGTTCTGGGAAAAGTCAGAGACTGCACTTTTACAGGCACTTATGCTGTATTTACTGCATGAAGCTCCACCGGAAGAACAGAACTTCCCGATGATTATGGAAATGCTTGGAAGCGCACAGGTCAAAGAAGATGATGAGGATTACCAGTCACCATTGGACATTTTGTTTGAAAGACTGGAAATGCGGGACCCAGAGAGTATTGCGGTCAAGCAGTATGCCATTTATAAGCAGGCGGCCGGAAAGACCGCAAAGTCTATTTTGATATCGGTTGGTGTCCGTCTGGCAGCGTTCAATCTGAAACAAATCGCCAACCTGACCTGTACGGACGAACTGGACTTATACAGTATTGGGGAGAAAAAAGTAGCACTGTTTTGCTGTATTCCGGATGCAGACACCAGCATGAATTATCTGGTCGGCATGATTTACAGTAATCTGTTTCAGACACTGTATTATGTGGCAGATCGGAAGTACGGAGGAAGGCTTCCGATTCCGGTACACTGCATTATGGATGAATGGCCAAACGTAGCCTTGCCGGATGATTTTGACAAGATTCTGGCAACCATGCGTTCCAGAGGGATTTCCTGCAGTATCATCATCCAGAACATTGCACAGATGAAAGCCTTATTTAAAGACTCGTATGAGAGTCTGATCGGCAACTGCGATGAATTTTTATATCTGGGTGGAAATGAAAAAGAAGGACATAAGTATGTCTCGGAATTATTGGGAAAAGAGACATTGGATACCAATACCTACGGACAGACAAAAGGGCGTAGCGGCAGCTATTCGGTGAATTATCAGCAGACAGGAAGGGAACTTTTAACACCGGATGAAATACGGCTTTTAGATAACCGCAAAGCGATTTTGTTTATTCGTGGGGAGCGTCCGATCATGGACGATAAATATGATTTAAAAAAGCATGTGAATTTCAGATACACAGAGGACGGTGGTGCATCGCCTTATGATTATGCGAAAACACCACTGGCTCACGACGACCTAAAGATTGACATTAACAGATTAGACGATTACGAACTGCTGTCTACCGAGGACATCCTTGGTGAATAGCAGTTTTTTGATGGATTGGAGTGATGTGTATTGAAGAAACTTCTCACAGGAGAAAAAAATAGAACAAAAAAGAATACAACTGAAAAAATGATAACCCCGATGCCGATGGGGAGAAAACAGAAAAAGTGGATGAGCCTTTATATGGCACTGGTACTGACCGTAACGGTTGGAGCAACGACCGCATTCGCAGCCGGAGATCCGTTGTCCGTTATCAATAACCTGTCTACCTTTATTTTTTCTCTGATTCGTGCGATCGGTTTGATTTTGCTTGGATTTGGTGTTGTGCAGGTTGGTCTGTCTTTAAAAAGCCATGATCCAAGCCAGAGGGCAAATGGATTTCTGACACTGGCCGGAGGGGTAATTATTACGTTCGCCAAAGAAATCCTCGATTTGATTATGGCGTAAGCCTCTTTGAAAAAATATATCAGGAAACAGCAGGAGTGCCGGAAGGTACTCCTGTATTCAAAAATATGTTTAAGGAGGTGAGAGTTTTTGAGTGATAACTGGATTGTACAGAATCTAAACTCAGCACTATCCACATGGAGTGAAAAGATGGCAGAACTGTGGACTCTGCTGACCGAAAATCCGGCAACTTTTAAGGGCGGCGGCATCTGGCGGATTATGGTAAATATTAATGATGCACTGACAGCCATTGCTTATGGATTACTGGTATTATTTTTCGCAGCCGGAATCATTAAAACGTGTGGCAGTTTTACAGATCTGAAAAAGCCGGAACATGTGCTAAAAGCATTTATCCGGTTTGCACTTGCTCAGGGAGCAATTACATACGGGATGGAACTTATGCAGGCACTGTTTTCCATTGTGCAGGGAATCGTGACAACCGTAATGAGTGGCTCCAGTATGGCAGGAAGCGTGACGGAACTGCCAACGGAGATTGTAGATAAGATTGAGAGCGTGGGAATGCTGGAATCCATTCCGTTGTGGATTGTTACACTGCTTGGCAGTCTGCTGATCACTGTATTGTCATTTGTAATGATCCTGACAGTGTATGGCAGAATGTTCAAAATCTATATGTATACGGCAATCGCCCCGATTCCGATTTCCTCATTTGCAGGAGAACCCACGCAGTCCATTGGAAAGAACTTTATCCGTTCTTATGTAGGCGTATGTCTGGAAGGGGCAATTATTGCACTGGCATGTATTATCTTTTCTGCTTATGCAGCAAGCCCTCCGGCTGTCGGAGATACGGAGTTGAGTGCAGTTACAATCGTGTGGAACTATGTCGGAGAACTGGTATTTAATTTACTGGTGCTGGTTGGAGCAATTAAGGCATCTGACCGTATTGTCAGAGAAATGATGGGACTTGGAGGTTAAAAATATGGATATAAAGAAAACATTAAGATATAACTGGGAATTTGGACGTGAGACAGTAGCAATACGAGTGAGCTCTTATCGGAACAATGGAAATTTATATGTAGGACTCTGCCATAAGGAAGGGAGAGAATGGGAAGATTTTGGAGATGTAACCATTAATCTGCCCTATCAGTTCTTAGAGCCAAATGAGGCTTTTATAACAGGAGATTTTACCAAGGATATGCTTCATTTTATCAAGGAACATAAACTAGGAAAAGTGTTGAATGAAACAGGAAGATCAGGATATGCAACCTATCAGAAGGTAGCGTTTGATCTAGCAAGACTTGCGGAATTTGATCCGGAAGGCGTTGCAGAACACTGTAGATTTGCCGGGATAGAAGTACCGAAAGAAAAACCACAGAAAACGAAGAAACAAAGCAGAGGAAAGGAGCGATAAGTTATGGAAGTCAAGATGAATAAAGAAATCCGGGACTATCAGGAATCCATGTTTATGGGACTGGACCTGAGACAATGTGTGTGTTCTGTTCTTGCGATTCTTACAGCAATCGGAATTTACTTTGGAATGCGTGAAATTACCGGACAGGAAATAACCGGATGGCTGTGTGTGCTTGGTGCTACTCCATTTGCTGCCTGTGGCTTTTTCAAATATCATGGTATGACAGCCGAACAGTTTTTATGGGCAGTGATCAAATCCGAATTGCTGTATCCGAAGAAACTGGTGTTTCAGTCGGAAGATATCCACTACTCCTGCATGCAGGAGACCATCTCGCTGGGAGAAAAGAATCAAAAGGATGGAGCGGAAATCATAAAAGAGCGGGAGCAAAGAGCAGAAGCAAAACAGAGAAAGAAACGCAAGGGAAGGAGTGATGCCTTTGATTAAAACCTTAAGTCAGGCACTTCGGATGGATAAGGAACGCTTCAAAGTTCCGAAATCAGTCCAACAGGCAATTCCCATCCAGCGAATCTGGCCGGATGGAATTTTTCAACAGGGAACGAAATTCTCAAAAACATATCGTTTTACAGATATCAACTATTATATTGCGAGTAAGGACAATAAGACAGAAATGTTTCTGGATTATTCCGAACTCTTAAATTCACTGGATTCCGGCATTTCTGCCAAAATTACCATCAATAACCGGAGAATCAATAAAGAAGAATTTGAAAAATCAATCCTGCTTCCAATGAAGGAAGATGGACTGGACCACTACCGGGAAGAATACAACGAAATGCTCCTGTCTAAGATTACAGGAACAAACAACAGCATCTATCAGGAACGGTATCTGACTGTCAGTGTACATAAAAGATCGATTGACGATGCAAGAACCTATTTTGCACGTATCGGAACAGACATCGTAACACATCTGGCAAAGTTATCGTCCACAGCAGAAGGACTGGACGCAGAGAGCCGGCTCCAGATTTTCAGGGACTTCTTCAAGGGAGATGTCCCACAGGCATTTCCGTTTGATCTGAAACAATTTGCCAAGAAGGGAACAAGTTTCAAGGACTGGATGTGTCCGGATTCTATGGAATTTGAACGTGACCATTTTAAAATCGGTGACAGGTACGGAAGAGTCCTGTATATGCAGGATTATGCAAGTTATGTTAAAGATGACATGATTTCAGAACTGTGTGACTTCAGCCGGAATCTGATATTGTCGATTGATATCCTGCCAGTCCCTACGGATGAAGCGGTAAGGGAAATCCAGAACCGACTGCTTGGTGTGGAAACCAACGTGACCAACTGGCAGAGAAGGCAGAACGCTAATAATAACTTCTCGGCAATCGTACCATACGATATGGAACTTCAGAGAAAAGAAACCAAGGAAATGCTCGATGATCTGACAACCAGAGACCAGCGTATGATGTTCGGAATTTTGACAATGGTACATCTGGCAGACAGTAAAAAACAGTTGGATTCCGATACGGAATTATTATTGTCGATAGCAAGAAAGCATCTGTGCCAGATGGCAACATTAAAGTGGCAGCAAGTGGACGGACTCAATACAGTGCTTCCTTACGGACTGCGAAAGATCAATGCCCTGCGTACATTGACAACGGAATCAACGGCTGTTTTAATCCCGTTCCATACACAGGAAATCCTGCAGCCGGGCGGTATCTATTATGGGCAGAATGCAGTCAGCAAGAACCTTCTGGTAGCCGACCGGAAGAAACTGATGAATGGAAACAGTTTCCGGTTGGGCGTCAGTGGATCAGGAAAGAGCTTTTCGGCAAAAGAAGAGATTGTGCATCTGGCATTGAGTACCGATGACGATATCCTGATTCTTGATCCGGAGTCCGAATTCACAAAATTAGTAGAGGCTCTGGGTGGACAGGTTGTAAAAGTATCTGCGACATCAGACAATCACCTGAATGCAATGGATATGGACGCAGCCTACGGCAATGAAAAGAATCCACTGATTGAAAAATCGGAGTTTATTCTGTCTGTATTTGAACAGTTGGTTGGAGCAGGAAACCTGTCAGCAAAAGAAAAGTCAATCCTGGACCGCTGTGCTGCAGATGTGTACCGGGATTATATCCGAAGTGGTTATACCGGAGAAGTTCCGACATTGAAAGATATGTACCGACAGCTGATGTTACAGCCGGAAGAAGAGGCAAGAGGACTGGCATTATCATCCGAACTTTTTATCAATGGAAGCCTGAACACCTTTGCACAGCCGACCAATGTGAATAAGAAGAACAGGATCATGGATTATGATATCCGGGAACTGGGGGAACAGCTTATGCCACTGGGAATGCTGGTTACCTTAGACAGTATTTTCAACAGGGTAATTCAGAACTGGAAAGAAGGAAAAACGACATGGATATTTGCTGATGAGTTCTATCTGTTATTCCGCTATGAATACAGTGCAAATTTCTTCTACCGACTGTACAAGAGAATCAGAAAATACAATGGATTCGTGACAGGTTTAACCCAAAATGTTGAGGAACTTCTGAAATCGGACACTGCAAGACTGATGTTGGCAAACAGTGAGTTTTTGATTCTTTTGAATCAGGCAAGTACAGACAGGGAAGAATTGGCAGCTCTTTTGAATATTTCCGAAAACCAACTGTCCTATATTACAAATGTATCGGTTGGCAGTGGTCTGATCCGTTGCTCTGGAAATATCGTACCATTTGAGAATACGTTCCCAAAGAATACAGACCTTTATAAACTAATGACAACAAAACCGGGAGAATCATAATGAAGAAAAAAGAAGAAGTAACGATAACTTTTTATGCTGCAGAGTGCGGTGAGTTCCATGATTTAGGAGAATATACAAAATGCAGAACGCTGGAAGAGGCATATAAAAAGTACCAGAAGTATTGTAGAACATCTGCCAATATGTGTCCGGCTATTGAATTTTCTATCCATGATCCGGACTCTATTTATTCGGATATGGAATATCCATTGCCGTTGTCATCCAAAGACAGGGGGGATTTGGAACTTGTGCCATATTACAACGAGCATCCGTTGGTAAATGAAGCAATCAGACAGTTGGAAAAGTTACAGAAACAGCAGGAAAAAAAGAAACATCGGGATGTTGCCCGATGAGATAAAAACTACGGAAAGAGGGTGACCGGATGAAAGATATCAAGGAACGGGTAAGGGATAAGAATCCGAAGATTCGAAATCCGGCTGCCCGGCTTCCGAAAGAACTGATTCGCTCGGCTGTACTGGAAGCAAAAGAAAAGCCAAGGGAACTACATGAGAAAAGCAGTGGTCAGTCAGACTCTCCAACACAGTATGGCATTGAAAAAATAGAATCCGTACAGTACAGGGCGGCGAGTGTGACAGGAAAAACCATAGGGAAAACCACATATCGAGGTGGGAAAAAACTTGCCGGAGTGACCTACAGGAAGATAAAAGAAAGAAAAAGCAGACAGGAAGAAGCGAAAGCTGCCGAAGAAGCAATGGAGCAGGGGGCAGAAAGCGGAAAGAAATTAATCAAGTTGAAACCGGAGCAGGCAGCACTTGCCAAGGAGAATGGTAAACGGCAGGTGAAAGCAGCACCGAGAGTGGTAAAAGTATCCGGTCTGTCTCAAGAAAAAATAAAGACACAGGCATCCATGCAGAAACAGCAGATGGAAAAAAGTCTTCAGGCGATGCAGAAAGCAAGAGCAGCCCAGATGGCAAGAAAGTCAGCACAGGCATCGGCAGAAAGTGGAAAAGCAGTCCTTCAGGTAACTGGAAAGGGTTCAAAGTTATCCGTACAGGGAATTACAGCAGCGATTCAAAAAGGGGTAGTAGCTCTTGAAAAAATGGGAAAATGGATTGCTGCCGGAGGTAGTGCATTTCTTCTGGTATTTATTCTGATTGTGGGAATCATTGCAGGAGCAGCTTTCAGCAGTAATTCGGAAAGCTCCGAATCCCTAAGTGAAGAAGTGCTTGCGTATACTTCTGTGATACAGCAGTATGCATCCCAATACGGCATTCCGGAATATGTGTCTGCGATACAGGCCATCATGATGCAGGAATCTGGAGGCAGGGGAACAGACCCGATGCAGTGTTCGGAAAGTCCATATAATACAAGATTCCCACACACTCCTGGTTCTATTACTGATCCGGATTATTCGATAGAGGTTGGAGTACAGACCTTTGCAGACTGTATCAGACAGGCAGGATGCAGCAGTCCACAGGATCTGGACAAGCTGAAACTTGCATGGCAGGGATATAACTATGGAAATGGCTACATAGGATGGGCATTGCAAAGAGGCGGTTATACAGAAGCCAATGCATTGCAGTTTTCACAGGAACAGGCAGCTTCGCATGGATGGAGCAGTTACGGAGATCCCCAATACGTTCCCCATGTGATGCGGTATTATTCCGGTGGCAGCCTGTTTGCTGGTTTGTTTGGTAATCAGCAGATTGTGTCGGTTGCAATGGGGCAGCTTGGAAACAGTGGCGGTCAGAAGTTCTGGAGCTGGTACGGATTTGACAGTCGGGTAGAATGGTGTGCCTGTTTTGTAAGCTGGTGTGCGGATCAGAGCGGTCTGATTGCAAGTGGGAATGTTCCTAAATTCTCATTGTGCAGTGATGGAGTGTCCTGGTTTCAGGGAAAGAATAAGTGGCAGAGTGGCGGAACAACTCCGACAGCTGGAATGATCATCTTTTTTGACTGGGATCATGATGGAACATCGGATCATGTAGGAATAGTAGAAAAGTGTGAAGGTGGAAGAGTTTACACGATTGAGGGAAATTCCAGTGATCAGGTACGGCAGAGAAATTATGCAGTAGATTACAGTTCTATAATGGGATATGGGGTGATAAATTGATGGTTTCTTTCATAATTTGTTAAGGATTTTATAAGGGAGTTAATGAATCCTTTGGAAAATAGTCACAAAATAGTCACAGTTGATTGATAAATTGTTATTGTAACTTTTAGTGATAGACATATAAAGAGTTAGAAATCTTTATAATTGACTTGAATTAGGAGGTAGTGAATATGAGTGATCAGAATGTAAAAGCAGCACAAAAATATTTAAATGCGATGTTTGGTGGACATAAGGATTGGGTAAAACTGGATGAAGATGGAAAGACCGGAACAGCCGTGATGCAGGGAATCATTCGTGCATTTCAGATTCAGAATGGAATCTCAACGATTACAGGAACGGTTGGACCACTTACTATTAATACCATGAAGAAGTTAGCCATTATTACAAAAATGGATCCGAATGATACTCCGCAGGTTAATGTATGCTTGATTCAGTGTGCTCTGTTTTGCAAAGGATATGCTGCTGGAGGAATTACTGGAATTTATTATACATCAGGAGTAAATGCAGTTAAAAAGATGCAGGAAAATGCAGGACTGGAAGTTACGGGCAAAATTGATTGGAAAGTTTGGTCTGGATTGTTATCCCTAAACTGGTTTACAAAGGTTTCTGGTGGGGATTCCAATATTGTTCTTATTCAACAGCAATTAAATAGTGACTGGTCAGATGTTATTGGTGTTGGACCTTGTGATGGAATTGCCTCAAGACAGACAATTTTGTCTTTAGTTGGTGCATTGCAGGCGGCTGAAGGAGTTACAACTGAATTAATTACAGATTTGAATTCAGTTAATTTTGGCGATGCAACAACAAATGCGTTTCCGGGTACATTACAGAACGGACAGAACTCGACGAAATATGTTCCATTTAATAAGATTGCTCAATACGGACTATATTTTAACGGATATAATCCGGGAAGATTCGATGGCGTGTTTGATTCGACTACAGAGTCAAAGGTGTCAGAATTTCAGGAGTTTTATGGTCTGACAGGAATTGGACTTGTAACAAAAGGAAAAGTAAATGTTTCTACTATGAAATCATTGCTTACGAGTAAAGGCGATACAAACAGGGCAGCAAAAGCGTGTGACTGTGCAACAGTATTAAATAAACAACAGGCATTAGATATAAAAAATGCAGGGTATACTCATGTAGGACGTTATCTGACAGGTTCTGTTGGAAAAGAACATACACCGAAATATTTGACATCAACAGAAGTGAAAAACATTGAAAATGCAGGATTATCGGTATTCCCGATATATCAGGATGGAGGATATGAATTAAACTATTTTAAGGATCCGTCCCAGGGAAGTGTTGATGCACAGACAGCAATTTTAGCAGCCGAGAGAATCGGTATACCAAGTGGAACGACTATATACTTTGCAGTGGATTTTGATTGTTATTCATATCAGATTGATACATTTATTATACCTTATTTTGAACAGATTCACATGATCTTTTTCAGTTCGACAAATGATAAAAATTATAAAGTCGGCATTTATGCACCAAGATATGTATGTACTAAAGTTTATGAAGCAGGATTGGCAAGTAAATCATTTGTGGCAGATATGTCAACTGGATTTAGCTGTAATTTGGGATATTCGATGCCGAAGAACTGGGCATTTGATCAATTTTGTGAGTTGAACTCATTTTCTTCATCACCTTCGTTCCCACTGGATAAAGATGCATATTCAGGGAGAGATACTGGATTTAAAAAGTTCGATGCCGTATCGACAAAAACAGATGAGGAAATAGCGCAAGAAAATCTTCGGGCAAAGGTAAAAATAGCACGAAATCAATATGTCTATAATGTAATGGAGCCGCTTGGTTATCTGAATAAAATTATGGATGTGGGTGTGGAGTATGATAAGGAAATTTCACTGGGAACAATGATGAGTCCTCAAGGAGCAATTGATATTTCTACTAAAATATCCACATCGCTTGAAAGTTCAACTGGTAAAATTTATAATATAAAAGTGGATATAGGAAATGATGGAGAATTGACACAAACTTGCAAAAATCAAATTATGGAGATTTCATCAAATTTATCAGATACAGGTATAGAGGGAGCAGATAACTTTGGAAATACGATAGAAAAAATTGCTTTATCGGTTAAATCTGGTAATATTGCTTTTGAAATAAATAATGTTTTTGCCAATAGTGTAGAGTTTTCCATTGTATTTAGTACATCAGATTTGCTGCCAGAAGAGGAAAAAGAGTGGACAATATCGGTTGCTTTGATTTTTACAATGACATTAAATTCTAATAGTGGTCTTGAATTTAATGTTGTAGAATTCACAAAAGAGCATAGTAATATACTGGCAGGAGCCGTAATATTAGTTCTTGCGGGTGCATTAGTTGTAAATGCAATTCCGTCAATTATTGCTTTATTTTCAGCTGGAGCAGGTACTGTTTTTGGTTTGTTGATTCAAGCGCTGTAAATTGTAAAAGAATAAAAGAGACAATGGCCAGAGGTTCGATTTTATAAAGAGGACCTCTGGCAAAAGGGGGATTAAGAAGAATGCATATTAAATCAATTGTGTCAGATGAGGATAGGGAAGAATTAGAAAGAATGCTTTCGCTTGGGTTTATAATTCCTAATCAATTATTTAAAACAAGACAGAAAAGTAGAATGATTATCTATATTTTTACACCTGTAGAATTTTTACTGTCGATTAATTGTTATCTGTCGGAAAGTTATTTGATGTTTGGAATAGGGATTGGAACTTGTGTGGCTTGTGTGGCTTGGATTATTTGGTATCAAATGATTGGTAAAAATTTTGAAAAAAATGTTCATGAATTTGTCTGGGGTAGATCAGGATATGAAACGGTGGATATCGATGAAAACGCAATTAAAATAGATGAAGATCAAATTTATGAATTTAAAAATATTGATAGAATGTTCTTATATAAAAACTTCTTTTTTTTCATAACAAATGAAAAGAAAATATTTATATTTAAAACGACAGATATGGAGTCGGATGAACTTATAAAAATTATTAAAACAACAGGGATTTTATTTGAAAAAAAAGAAAAACCATTTAATATTTATAAGTATTGTAAAAAAGGAAAAAGTTTTTAAAAATAAGCAGAGGATGGTGGATTTATCATCCTTTTAGAGAAGAGCATGTATTTTAAAGGGAATCTGGTTTTGCAGGTTCCCTTTTTGCCATCAAAAACGTTGATGTTTTATCAAATGACGCTAAAAATAAAAAGAATAATGCAGGGGGTGACATTATTAGTTATCGCTGTAATATTTGGATAAAATATAAATAAAACATAAAAAATATAAATAAATTATAAAATGGCGACAGTTTTTTCTTGTTCAAGTGTTTATTATATAGAGGACAAAATAAGACAGCAAAGGAAGTGGTGCTGTTGCATCGGAAAAATGACACAAAATTAGTGATGTCCATTCGGGAAAAGAATTGAAGGGGATTCTTTTCCCCATTTGTCGTGTTACGAAAGACTGAGGGTAAGAAAATATGCTAGAACTTGCAATCTGTGATGATGACATCATCCTATGTAATTGGTTAGAACAGAAGCTGCTCCATTATGGGAAAGCGAATGACTGTCAGATATCTATAGAAATATACTATTCTGCGGAGCAGCTTCTTAACAGGCTGGAAGAAGAATCCTACGATATGTTATTCCTTGATAAGTCCTGATCCCGGCGAACCAGCGTACCGAAGATGGAAACAGCCCGAAAGAGCAGCTTGCCTCTCTGGTAAAAGGCGGTTCCAATGCCAAAGGATACACACTGACAGAGTATATCAACGATATCAATCGCGAGAATACAGAAGTCCTTGCAGAGTATGGAGCAGACGAGAAAGTACGTCAGGCTTATACTTATGGAGAAAGTGGAATCGGAGAACGGGTAAGCGTTGATAAATCGGAAGAAAGCAGTTATTATTTATATGACGGAAGAAACAGCGTGACCGGAATCCTGACCGAAACAGCTAATCTGACGAACAGTTATCAGTATGATTCATACGGTAACCTTACATCAGGAACAGCAGACGGTGTCAATTACTACGGTTACAATGGGGAGTCCACAAATGTAAAAACAGGACTTCAGTATCTGCGGGCAAGATACTATAACGCAGAGAACGGAACCTTTACAACTGAAGATAGTGACCTTGGAACGACAGAAAATCCATTGACCAGAAACCGCTACGATTATACGACCAATAATCCGCTGAATTACAGTGATCCGACAGGACATTCATTGTGGAGCAGGATTAAGAGTACAGCTAAAAAAGCAGCGAAAGCAGTCAAGAGTGTCGGCAAGAAAATCGTTAATACTGCGAAAAAGGTAGTCAAAACAGTAGTAAATACAGCTAAGAAAGCAGCAAAAACTATTGTTAACACAGTGAAGGGGGTAGCAAAAACTGCCAAAAATGCAGCTAAACATGCAAAACAGACATATCAATCTGTGAAAAATCGTGTAACCAGTAGCAGTACATATCAAAAGATCACATCCAGAGGAAGTCAGTTTATTCGTTCTGTAAGCAATGGGGTACAGAAAATTGGAAAAACTTATACATCTTTCAAATCCTATGTTTCAGAAAGAACGGCAGAAATCCGCTCAGAAGTGGTACGACATATGTGTACGACAACAAATCGTATTACAGATAAGCTTGGAAAAGTAGACTGGAATGCGGTGAAAAAAGTAGCCATTGGTATAACTGCGGTTACAGTTTCTGGTCTTGTAGTTGCTGCAACAGGCGGTTTGGCTGCAGGAGCAGTTCTGGCAGCATTGCCAGCAATGGGTGGCTTAGGAACGGCGATGGTTTCAGGAGCAGTTATTGGAGCTATTGGTGGAGCTTCATATAGTGCAGTGAATTCAGGTTTGTCTGGAAATAGTCTGAAACAAGTAGCAAAAGATACGTTAGTCGGTGGTATTGCAGGAGCAGTGACAGGTGGCGTTATGGGTGGCCTTAGTTATGGGGCTGGGAAACTTTTGAATGTAGTAAGGAGTGCAGGAAGTACCCATAATGATGGGATTGATAAATCGTTTAAAAAATTGGTTGCAGAAGTAACCGAAACAAAATTGCCAGAAGGCACTTGGGAAAAACCACCATTAGAGCGAGGAGATATTATTGACAAAGCTATGGGAAATAACTTGGGACACAATTTCCCGACCATAGATAAAGTAGAAAATGGTGTTGTGACTAGTGTTAAAAGCCGAGACTTAGGTGCAAAGACTTATCAAAATGGTAATAAATTGGAAAAGGTAATTGTCAAGGACATTAATAAAGTTTCAGGATTTATAGGAGAAACATTTAATGGTAAATTTGTTAATGCGGAAGAAATAGTGGGTAGACAATTACAAGTAGTTGTTCCAAATGTAACATTAAGCGAAGCTCAGATAAATGCAGTTAATAATGCTACAAAACATGGTATTGATAAAGGTGTTAAACTCATTATTACAGTAGGAAAATAATAGCAAAGTAAATAGCTTAAGGGGAATATTTTATTCCCCTTAAGTAATAGAGAGGAGAAAACGGATATGATTTCTGTATATTATAATCAAAAATATGGTTTCTTAATTGTGCCTAATGCCATTGAAAGGTTTATGGGATGTTATATTTCTATCGAACCTACAATTGAAATTATGGCTGAAGAAACAATAGATAAGATAGGCTGTGCAATTAGAAAAGGAATAAAAATTGCAGAAAGTTCCCCAAAAGTAGACGAATCTCAATTAAACAATTTTTGGAAACAAACAAAATATAAAAGTTTTCCAACATTTTCCAAGAATTATCAAAGAATTGATTTGAAACAAAATGGAGATGAATTAGAAATTAGAAGATGGGAACGGAATAATAGAGGGGGATATTCGCGAAAAACGGAAGAAAAAGATTATATTAATTTTATAGAAATGTCGGATTATGAATTGGGCTTGTTTATAAAAAAAATGTTTGAACCATGTGAAATTAGAATTGATGAAACAGAAAGATTTGAAACATTAGAGGGGAAAATAATTAGTTATTCGATTCCAAATGAGCATTATAAAAATATTGGTGATGGTCATACAGATTCTTATATGACATATAGAAATGAAGATTATGATAAGTTGTATATTTCTTTTTTGATAGGTGATGGAACTGATTGTACAGATGAAGTAAGCATAAAAAATCATTACAAAAAAATATACAAGCAAATGTCGAATATTAAATTTGAAAGTAAATGTAATAAAAAATATGTACATTTTTTAACAGAAAATGGAGAAGTATTGCTGAGTTTTATTGATAATGGTTATGTGGAGTTTTTTATGTGCATTCCATATAATATTGAAAGAAAAGTTCAAAAGGAGTCAATAGAACAGTATTTAAAAATGTTATTTTCGATAAAAATTGAAGATAAATAAAGCGTGAAGGAGAGAATATGCAAAAGAAGAATTGTGTTTTGTGCATAAGTATAGGAATTATAGTATGTATATTGTTATCAGCTTGCTCCAGACAACCAGACTTTGATGCCAAATCCTACGTCCAAAGTTCTCTTGATGCACACTATCATGGAGAATATAAGGACTATGCGAATCTGTTAGAAATCTCGGAAAAAGATGCCAAGAAAGAAATCGAAGAGGATTTTAATGAGAGTATCCAACAGCAATTTGATGATTCCGATAACATTACGGATAAAGGAATTGCTGATTATGCGGAAAAACTGACAGAAGTAAAGAAACTGGCAAAATACAAAGTACAAGATGTGAAAGAAGAGGATGGAGTCTATACAGTAAGTGTACAAGTTGAACCATCCAATGTATTTCAGACATTGCAACAAAGCTCTACAGAGGTAAGCAATGAAAAAATAAAGCAGGGATTGGATGGAAATGATCCGGAAGTCTTTGCAGCTGTATTAACAGAAAGTGTCCAGAAGAGTCTTGAAAAGAACAGATATGGAAAAGCTGTTACTGTAAACGTATCCGTGGAAAAAGATAACTCAGGAAAATATGGTCTTTTGGATACAGAGATGAATAAGTTGGAAGCAGCGATGTTCCCAACAGAATAAGAATGAATGGAAAGCTATCAGAGGAAAAAAACTGGTAGCTTTCTTTTAAACTCCAAGACAAGAAAACTTGTTAAAAAAGCTATTGTAATAGTAGAAAAATTATAATAAATAATGGATGACAAGAGTCTTTTATTCATTATGAGAAAAAGAAGGAATCTCCTATGAACCAACAAGAAATATTCACGTAAGATGGAAAAAAGTGCTGTAATCGAAGAGGTTGCAGCATTTTTTTCTTCGACATTTTTCGAACATTATAACGTACCTATCCGGTCACCGCCATGCTCCGATTTGATTTCTATATCAAAAATCAGATCGGAGGAAAGATAAATGGCTTATAACAAGACAAGTGAAGAACGAAAGTGGAATTATTGGAAAGAACAGGAAGAAAAGAAATTGCGTGAACTGGGAATGGAAGAAGAGAAGATCCAAAAGCTGCGCCAGATGGACAGGGAAGACTTTCTGGAAGAGCGCAGATACCGGGAACATCTGGATGAAACGATGCAGGATATGGATTCCATAAAAGAAAAGGACAGCGAGCTGTTTGCAAGGGATGTAAAGGAGCTTCTGGATCACATAGGTGATAAGCGAATCTATGAACTATTGAAAGAAACGGAGCATCAGACACTGGAAATCCTCTTACTCAGTACATGGGGATATTCTGGAAGAGAAGTTGCTAAGATTATGGGAATGGCAGAACAGACGATTTATACCAAAAGAAACCGTTTGAGAAAAAAATTAAAAAATTTATCAAAAATTGAATAATTATGGCGTTTTTCGTCGGCTATTTAATAGGCAGGTAAATTTTGCCAGTGTACTTTGACAACCTCATACCAGCATTACAGGTACGTTCCCGTAAGTAGAAGCGTGGCAGGAAGACGCGAGGACAGATGAAAAGGGCATGGAAGAAATTAGACCAGAAAGTGAGAGGCAGAGTTCTTTTGTGGCGTTTTCGTTTCGAGCGAATCATCTTTAACTGAAACAGGACCGTGGCGGTCTTTTGCGAGGATCACTTACGAGGGGATAATGATACATAGGAACTGCCAGTGAGCAGAGGATGGACTTTGGGTTGTAATCAGCAAGACTTTTAGAAAATCCGTGAGCGGTGCAATGCCAAGCATCCGCCTGTAATGTTCCCGTAAGGCAATGGGGGAGTCGAGGACAAATACAACGCCAAAAATCAAAAGTATAAGAAATCAAGGAAGAATGTGTCGTTGATATCAGATACATACGGCTGTAGGGAGAAATCCTTTACAGCCGTATTGATGTGATATCAGCACGCATATCAGGTAACAAATTATGTATTACACAAGAGAATATCTCAATAGAGCGCATCGAGAAATTGATACTATTTTCCGAGTGCTGTTCCCGGAACATGGAATGGCAGTAAGGGAAGAACAGATTATGTTATGCCACAAAATGCTGGATAACCTGCTGGGAAGAAACATAGCACTGTGTGACGCGGGTGTCGGTATCGGCAAGACGTATGCCTATCTGGTGGCCTGTGTTCTGATGAGAAAATATTCCCTCCTTGCAGAAGGATGTTCCCCTTATGAGCAGCGTCCGGTCGTGATATCCACTTCCAGCATTGCACTCCAGAAAGCAATTCTTACAGAATATATCCCTTTTCTCTCCCGGATTCTTCAGGAGAACGGGACGATTCAGGCCCCTATTAAAGCTGTGATACGAAAAGGGAAAGAGCATTTTGTCTGCGATGAGAGGTTGGAGCACCGAATCGTTGCAATCGAAGAAAAAAACAAAAATGCGTTGCAGAAAGAAGCTCTGCTGTCGTTGAAAGAACATTATGATATGGACGAAGTGTCCAACTTAAGTGGGTTTGACAGAAGGATGGTGAGTGTACCGAAGTTCTGTTCGGGAGACTGCCCGAAAAGAGGCTCATGCAGGTATCAGCAGTATCTGGAGCGTTCCAGAGATCATGAAATGTTCATTCAGATCTGTAATCACAATTATCTGCTGGCTGATGGTTATCACAGGCTGCAGGATTACCGCCCGTTATTAAAAGACTACCGAGCATTGATTGTCGATGAAGCACATAAGCTGCCGGATGCGGCAAAGCAGATGTTTGGGAAGAGCCTCTGTTATGACGATATCCGAGAAATCTGCTTTTATCTTGGGAATGAGTACCAAGGCCCGGAGATAAGAAAACTGTCCGGGACGATCCGGATGGTGCTGGACATCATAGGAGAAAACCACAGAACCAGATATGGGATAAAAGAAGAATTCCACATGACAGAAGAGTGTGCAATGTATTTATATGAGGGGATACAGACCATGAATAAGATCATAGAAAAATTAGAAAAGAAGATTCCAAAGTGGATCAGAAACAAGCTGGAAGAAACCAAAAGTGTGCTGGAATGCTTTTTCCATCAGGATAAGAAGTATGTGCTGCATCTGAAGCAGGACCATGACCACCGGATTATATTGTGTGCATCCAGCAGACGGATTCCACAGTATCTGGACCAGATGTTATGGAGCAGAGGAATGGGAGCGATTCTGACAAGCGGAACTTTAAAAACCGGACAGGGATTTTCCCACATTCGGAAAATGACAGGATTACAGAGAGTGCGGAGAGCCCGGGAATATGTGGCAGACTCCCCGTTTGAATATCAGAAGAACTGTCTGTTATATCTGCCAAAGAATTTGAAGACATGCAGAAGAGAAAGTCAGGAAGAGGCAGAGATGATAGCAGGCCATATCCATTCACTGATCTGTTCGACTTACGGGCATACGCTAGTGCTGTTTACATCTTATCATTTGATGGGAAACGTTTACCAGATGTTAAGGGATGAAATTCCGTTCCCGATGATAGAGGTGTGGAGACATTCACCGGAAGAGATCACAAGATTTAAACAGATGGACAATGCTGTCCTTTTTGCAGCCGGCTCCTGTTGGGAAGGAGTAGACTTCCCTGGAGATATGGTATCTTCGCTGATTATAGTAAAACTGCCCTTTGCTGTTCCTGATCCCATCAGTGAAGCACAGAAGAAGGAATATGCCAGCCTGAAAGATTATATTCAGGCAGTGATTGTTCCAGACATGCAGAAAAAACTAAGACAGGGATTCGGACGTGCTCTCCGCACCGAGACAGATACTTGTGTCGTGTCCATTTTAGACGAGCGTGCAGGAGAAGGTGGCAGGTATCATGAGGAAGTAATGTGTGCGCTTCCGAGCTGCAAGATGGCAAAAGATATCAAGGATGTCCAGCACTTTATTCGAAACCGGAAAGGCGTGGAATACTACCTGTAACCGTTCGTGGTTCTGCTACAGAAAAAGCAGATTTTGCACGAAAAGTTTGGTGGTATTTCAAGGGCGTTTTCGGTGGGATTGTTGGTATTGATGAATAGCTATTTCGGCATGAAGTGGGTATACTGTGTATAGCGTTAGAGGAAAGGAGGCAGCTTATGATATACAAGGTGGAAACGATAAAAGATGGAACAGAAAAATATTTTTTCATCAGAAATCTGGAAACAATGAGTATTGAAGAACTGCCAAGTAAATATCTAATGCATAAGATTAAATGTAAACGTTCACCAAATACAGTGAAACGCACAGCATTTTCAATCTGCTATTATATGAAATATATGGCAGAGAAAGAAATGGAACTCACAGAAGTCTATCAGTTAGATTATGAAAAACAGACAGAACACTTTGTGGAATTTTTATACTGGCTTAAAGCCGGAAACCATACAGAGCAAACGGCTGGAGAAAAGAAGTGTCCGAATGAAGGAACCTGCAACGCATACTTAAAAGATGTGTTCAGGTTCTATTTATTTATAGAGGCAGAATATGAACAGTACGGAAGTCTCAAAACCTTATCGTATAACCAGATTATAGCGGTTAATCAGGTGGGAGTAAAAAAGGTACTGCGGAATCATTCTTTTAAAGCCTATCTGAAGGAAGAGGAACATCGTGGGAGAACAGCAAAAGAAAATCAGATTATTACAATTTTACAGGCCTGTACGAACCGAAGAGATCAGCTTCTGTTACTTATGTTAGCAGAAACCGGATACAGAATTGGGGAACTACTGGGAGTAAAATATGTCAAAGATATTGATTATAGGAATCACATGATAAGGGTATGCTTCCGGGAAGATAATGAAAATGAAGCGAGAGCCAAAAATGCGGAATACAGAAGTGCCAAGATAAGTAATGATACGTTTGAATTTCTCATGGATTATCTGGCAAAATATCGGAAAATCCTGCAACATCAGGATTACCTGTTTGTGAATATCATGGGTGAGAACATTGGAAAGCCATTAAGAGTGGACAGTGTATATGATATGTTGGACCGAATGGAAAAGAAAACCGGAGTTAAAATCACACCCCACATGTTACGTCACTATTTTGCAAATATGCGAAAGCAGGCAGGATGGGAACTGGAAATGATCAGTCAGGCATTGGGGCATAAACATTTGGATACGACTATAAAGTATCTGGACTGGCAGGATGATGAACTGATAGAAGCAAGTAATGAGTTTTATGCACAACACACTGCTATTTATGGGGCGGAACGTCTGCTGGAGTAGGGAGGTGTGAGAAATACCTATATATTTATTGCAACAGGCAGAACACATAACAGAATCTGAAGTAGATATTGAGAAGAAAAAGCAGGAACTATATTCAGAAATTGATGCACTTGGAATAAAAAGCGATTCAAGAATTAACAAATTGAAAAAGTTCTTGGCAGATAGAAAAATCTGGCATCTGGAAGAAATGGATTATCCTTTGCGAAATTCGTATGAACAATATTTAAGAGGACAGATACGATCACAAATTGTATCTTTCTATTTGAAAATATATGATACGGTAAAACAACAACATATCTATCAACAAATGCAGACGCTAAATGGAAAGCGGATATATGAATGGAAATATCAAAATAAAATTTATTTTCTGAAGTATTATCCGGAAAAGGAAATAGCTGAGACCTTTGAAACTTCTTATAAAACAAACCTATTGGTGTGGGATTTTACACAAAATTGTTCAGAAGTTTTAAAGAAACAAATTTTTTATACGTTGAGTCGTATCATTGCCAATACTTCAATGTCTAAGGCTTATAGAAATGTCAGGTTAAAATCCTTAAAACTTCTTTATGATTCTTGTGTTCAGTTAAATATTACGGATATTGGATTGCTGGAAATGGAACAAGTGGAAACTATTTTAAAGAATTTTCCCGAAACGAGTCAACGAAGTATTTTAGGTGAATGCAGAAGAGATGCGTTTATGCAGCAGGAACAGATCCAATGGGAAGCAAATGTATGGTATCTGGAACGATTACATCTTGGAAAACATCGGATAGACGAAAGTAAATCCTTAATTAGCATTTCTTTTATGGAAGTCAAGGAAATACAGAATCGAGAAATTTTACAGGCATACATGAAATATGAACTGGGAATTACTGGACAGGCAGTCAGCACGATTGTACGAAGATTTGTATGTATTAGAAATTTTATTGAACTGCTGGAACAAGAAAAGATACTGGCGATTCATGCAACTGTCGCAGAAGTAAAAAAGTATGCAGACGGCTTGCGAGAACGGGGAATACAGGCAAAGGGATTTAATGAAAGAATTTTCGGTATCGGTCATTTTTATAAATTCATGGAAGTTAAACAGTATATTACAAGAATGCCATTCCGAATTGAATATTTCCAACAAAAAGAAGTAATAGTACATCATGATCGTAGCGTTGAGGAAACAGTATATATGGAAATTTTGAAAAAATTATATCTTTTTCCAGAGCGATTACGATGTATGTTCCTACATCTGTGGTGTCTAGGATTACGGGCGAGTGAAGTGTGTACATTGAAAGGAAATGCTTATTATCAGCAGGGCGAGGATTATTGGATTCAGGTGTATCAGGTCAAAATGAAGAATTATAAAAGGATTCCAATCCCACAGGCACTTTATCAGATTATGAAAGTATACTTGAAAAAACATGAAATTCAGCCTGAAGAATTCATTTTTAAAAACAGCAGAGGTGGTGCTTGTCTATATGGTACATTCCGAACTCAGATGATAGAAGCGTGCCGGGAAAATAAGATTGCAAATGGAGAATATTTATTTCAATCACACGATTATCGACATACAGTAGCAACTATGTTTTATGACAGTCATGTATCACTGCAAAGTATCAGGGATTATCTTGGACATACTTATGAAGAGATGACAAGACAGTATATTGATTATATGCCGCAAAGGATTGCAAAAGCAAATGATGAGTTCTTTGAAATGCAAGGAAGTAGTTTAGCATCATGGCTAAAGAAAGAGGAAAAAGATGGAAAATGATATTATATACTTCAGCGATTTCCCCAATTTACAAGAAACAGGGACACGTAAGGATAATGGAAAATTTGATTTAACGTTGCTTCCAACGCAAGAATTAAAGGAAGAGTTTCGAGGTTATATTATGTATCGCTGCAAAAACGGAACGTTTAGAGCATTGATTCAGGATCGAACAGCTTATAATCATATTGCAAAGTTTTTGAACAGCAGAATAAATCGGAGAATCAAAAGCCTTGGAGATAGAAATCCAGAAAAATGGATATCACTTTTAAAAGGCTGGATGTTAGAACAGGGAATAACTATTGTAAAAGAAAAGAAGAGTGTGTATGGTACAGTAAGCTATGGCGAAGCAGTGACGATATTATATTTCAGAAACGTACTGAAATTTTTAGGGCCAGAAGATTTACGGGATGAGATAGAAAAAGATGTTTGGGAACTAAAAAATCTGGATATTAAAATCAGATCCAATCCAATTTATAATGTAAAAACACTGGATTTCAGAAAAATATATCAGCCAGATATCAGGGAAGAATGTAAGAAAGCTGTTTATATGAATCTGCAGTATGAAGCAATAGGAACTGTACAGGGAGAATTGACAATAATGAGGATATTCTCAGAATATCTCCAAAAAGAGTATTCCAAAATAAAAAGCTGCAGTGAAATAGACAGAGAAGTGTTGGAAGAATTTTTGATACATCTGTCAACAAAAGATACTTCCCATAGTGCGAATAGTTCTTATGTAATTTCATTAAGACGACAGTTAGAGACAATCGGAAAAATTTACAGCTATGAAAGATTGGAGCATTTATTTATTAATACGGATATTCCACCGGAAGTAAATGCAGAATTTAGAGTGTATTCTGATGATGAAATGAAACGACTGAATGCGGAAATTACACAGATGGATGTACAGATTGCAAGATGTCTTCTGATACATCAGATGCTTGGAACTAGGATATCAGATACCCTTACACTGAGACCAGATTGTCTGACGAGAGAAAATGGCCAAGATATGATTGAAATATATCAAGTTAAAACTAAAAGATATAAAAAACCGATCAGTAAAGAACTTGCAAAACTGTTACAGAGTTCTATTGAATATACACAGGAAAAGTTCGGTGATACAGAATACATATTTGTTAATGAAAAAGAACCTGACCGCCCGATGCAGTATATGGCTATAAAAACAAAAGTCATGTCCATGATACAGGAAAAGCAGTTGAAAGATGATCATGGCGAATTATTCGGGTTTGGAACGCACATGTTCCGGCACTACTATGGCGTCAAACTTACAGAAATGCATCTGGATGACTGGACGATAGCGAGACTATTGGGGCATAAAAGACTGAATAATGTACAGCATTACCGGAAAATGAGCAATCAAAGAATGGCAGACGAAACCAGAGAAGTAAGACAGAGGATGAGTGACATCATATATATGAGTCTGGCAAGATGGGGTGAAGAATATGAGCAAATACGACAAGATGATTGAGGAAAATCAGAGAAAAAGTAAAGAGAAAATTGAACTGGCATTGCAAGCAATACAAGATATGCTGGCAAATAAAGAACGTATCAGCGTTCCAAAGCTGATGAAGAAAACTGGATTGTCGAGAGGATTCTTTTATAAAAATCCAACCGTCCGGGATACATTGAACCAAGCAGTAGAGCAACAGGCCGGAATGATAGATCCAAGAAGAGAAATTCTGAACATGGCGATGGAAAAACAGATTGAACTGTTGAACCAGAAGGTGGCAGCTCTGAGCAGAGAAAATAAGGAACTGAAGAGAAAGAACGAAAAGTTACAGAAGGCATTACGGAAACAGGATTTGAATTTTATTAAGAACTTATAACATTGAAAATAATAAGATGGAAGAGATGTGTGCAGACACATCTTTTCATCGTTGAGGATAAAATATATAGAATGAGAATGGGATTGTTTTATGGTATACTAAAAGTGAAATGCTAACTTTGATATGAGGTATAAAACAATATGACAGAAATACAAATTAAAAATTTAATTAAAGAATATGAAAAAGAATATATTGAGTTTATGGAAATTGAGAAATTACCACAGTATAAGATAGATTTTTTTGAAATTAATGTTGAGGAAAGCGATGCAGCAGGATTCGCTTCAGCCGCCCAAGCTTACTATAATACGAAAACAGATGAACATATATTAAGGATATGCAAAAGTTCGGAAATACCAAGGTATATTGTGTTTCATGAATTTACGCATATTTTAGATACGGAAATGTATGCAAAGCAAGATTCTTGGAAATATATGGCTTTGTCTGGTTATACAGAATATCATGCAGCACAAGTTGAATTGATGATAATGTTAGGAGCAGATAGTATACAAACTCAAGATTTTTCATTTACAGTTGATGTTGAAATAGGTAATAGTACAGTTAGGAATTACCTAAACTCAAGACATCAATTAGTAGTGAATATGATGAATAGAACAGATTTTCCAAGAGATATTGAAGCATTAAAAACAACGGTAGGTGTGCTATATAATTATTTTGGAGTGCGTTCTATATGTAAAATGTATGCGAAAGATTATACTGAAGAAGTGGATAACACAATTATTATTCAGAAACTTTCAAAAGTATTATTTGAAGAGATAAATAGCTTTATGGTTGGATGGTTTAATGAAGCACAAGTAGAGCTGAGCTTTGTGTCATATATGAAAATAATGTGGCCTATGCTTCAAAGCTATTTTGGAAAAGAATGAAAGATAGTAACAGTAAACACAGTTTTGTATACAGTTAAACCCAGTAAAATCAACGCATGAGGGGAACTGGCTACATTTTAAATGAGTTAACAGCAGCATCTCTTGCCTTGCAAAAAGAAATCCGAGAGGAATTACACACAGAAACCAGGGATGTTGAAATACCGTGTGAATATGGAAATATAAAAGCAAGGGTCTATATCCCGGAAGGTGAAGGTCCATTTCCATTGATTTTACATTATCATGGGGGTGGATTTGCAATTCGTGATATCGAATGTTTTGAGTTTATCAGTCAATATTACTGTATTCATACACCAGCAGTGATTGTTACACCGGAATATGATCTGGCACCAGAGAAAAAGTTCCCGACTCAGGTAGAACAGTGTTACGCGGCTTTGTTATGGGCCAGAGCTCATGCAGAAGAATACCAAGCGAATCCAGAAAAAGATGTGGTTACAGGGGACAGTGCCGGAGGTAATTTATCCACAGTTATTTCCATGATGTGTCGGGACAGAGGTGTGCGGATGCCAAAGCTTCAGATACTGGCTTATCCAGTGGTTGACAATCGAATTGGCATGAATAGGGAATCTGAAAAATTATATGGAGAACATTACAATTTAGATTTGAAACATATGGAATCCTATACACTTGCCTATGTGGAAAAGGAAGAAGATATCTACAATCCGTACGCTTCTCCATTATTGGCTGAATCATTGGAAGACCTTCCGCCATGTAAAATAATTTTTGCACAATGTGACTGTCTGGTAGATCAGGGAATGGAGTATGTGATGAGATTAAAAGAAGCAGGAGTTCCGGTAGAATATGTGGTGTATAAAGGTGTACCACATGATTTTATGTTCTATGGATTTCCAGAATCTTATGCAGCATATGAACAGGTGTGCAAATGGATAAATGAATCGGTGAACAAGTAGATGATAAGGGGACGTGAAAAAGAGAGTATGAAACTTTTTCTGTAAAATAATGTTTATAAGGTTCTTCTATGATACAATAAATATCATTAGGAGGGCCTTTTATTATGGCAAGACAAAAGAAACCTGTACATCGTGTACAAATGACAGAAGGAAAACGAAACATCATCCATCAGCTCCTGGAAGAGTACGATATCCAGTCTGCAGAAGACATTCAGGATGCGCTCAAGGATCTTTTAGGCGGCACCATTAAGGAAATGATGGAAGCTGAAATGGATGATCATCTTGGTTACGAAAAATCCGAACGCTCAGATAATGATGATTATCGCAATGGTTATAAGCGGAAACAGGTCAACAGCCGGTATGGCTCGATGGAAATCGAAGTGCCACAGGATCGCAAATCAACGTTTGAACCACAGGTTGTAAAAAAACGTCAGAAAGATATTTCCGATATTGATCAGAAGATCATTTCCATGTATGCCAAAGGAATGACTACCCGGCAGATTTCCGAAACCATCGAAGATATTTATGGCTTTGAAACTTCTGAAAGCTTTATTTCTGATGTGACTGATAAGATCCTGCCACAGATCGAAGACTGGCAGAACCGGCCACTGGACGAGGTCTATCCCATTCTCTACATTGATGCAATCCATTATTCTGTAAGGGATAATGGCGTGATCCGAAAGCTTGCTGCTTACGTGATTCTGGGAATCAACACGGAAGGAAAAAAAGAAGTTTTAACCATCAGTGTTGGCGATAACGAAAGCGCAAAATACTGGCTTTCCGTTATGAATGAACTGAAAAATCGTGGTGTCAAAGATGTATTAATCATCTGTGCCGATGGTTTAACCGGAATCAAAGAAGCGATCGCAGCAGCTTTTCCAAAGACGGAATACCAGCGCTGTATTGTACACCAGGTAAGAAACACGTTGAAATATGTCCCGGATAAAGACAGAAAAGCCTTCGCTACGGATCTGAAAACCATTTATCAGGCCACAGATGAAAAGAAAGCTCTGGTAGCCTTAGAGCGTGTAACAGAAAAATGGACACCGAAATATCCGAATTCCATGAAGCGCTGGAAGGATAACTGGGACGCAATCTCGCCGATCTTTAAATTTTCAACGACGGTCAGAACGGTGATTTATACTACAAATGCTATTGAATCCCTGAATTCTACCTACCGGCAACTGAATCGCCAGAGAAGCGTATTTCCAAGCGATACAGCTCTATTAAAGGCACTGTATCTTGCCACATTTGAATCTACGAAGAAATGGACCAGTACGATCCGCAACTGGGCACAGGTGTATGGTGAGCTGAGTATTATGTACGAAGGACGCCTCCCAGAGTAACGAATAAACAGGCGAATAAGACGGGCGGAAAACCGCCTGCTCTTGACATGCCATTCAACAACTGTTATATATAAAACAAGGGTGAGAAGCCTGATTTTCAGGCTTGCCACCCTTGCATATCATAGAAGAATCTTATTTACAGACTTTTTCTCACAGTCTCGACGAATTGGCCACAGCCTCTCCCAGTGAATATCTGACGAAAATGTCGATACAAGTGTTTTAACCCTGCCGCTTCATCGCGTTTCCTCCGCACTGCCTTTACATTTCTCATAAGCAAATAGCGCCGCTCCCAGCGCACCGCAGAGCTGCGCCTCATCACAGATATAAAGTTTAGCACCAAGCTTCTCTTCCAATGCCTGGATGATACCCCGGTTCTTCGCCACACCGCCGGTCATCATATATTCGCCTGGATGATCCTTTCCAAGGCGGGCTGCCAACGCGCCGACTTTTGAGGCAACTGACACATTTAAACCGTGGATAATATCTGTCACATCCTTATTCTGTGCCACCAGCGACACGACCTCCGACTCTGCAAACACCGTACACATGCTGGAAATCACGATATTATGCTTCCATTCCAGCCCTTTCACGCTCATTTCCTCCAGGGAAAGTCCCAGCGTTTTCGCCATCATTTCCAGAAAACGTCCCGTTCCGGCGGCACATTTGTCATTCATCAGGAAATTTTTCACGGCTCCCTGCCCGTCGATGCTGATCGCCTTGATATCCTGCCCGCCAATGTCGATGATAGTGCGGACATTCGGATTCAGATAATTTGCGCCCTTGGCATGGCAGGTAATCTCCGTGATGCTGTCATCCCCGCTGTCAATGTAGGATCGTCCATATCCGGTCGTATCGATCCGCACAATCTCCTCTTTCTTAATTCCCGCTTTCTCAATCGCCAGATCCAGACTCTTCTCGGCGCTCATCATCGCACCGCCGCCGGTCGGAATAATCATCGTCGATTTAATTTTTCCATCCTGATCCAGTATGACCACATCAGTACTTGTCGAACCGCTGTCGATTCCCGCTACATAAAAAATGCCCGACTCCATCTTCTTTCTTGCCTCCTCACTGATACCTTTTCCCGGATCCATATCCTCTGATCCCTCGATCGTCTCCTCAAATGCCTGAATGCGCGTCAAAAGCTGCCCCGCGCTCTGGCTCGTAAAATCAGTCTCAATCTTAAGGAGCGGAACCTTGATATCCCGCTTGATACTCGCATACTCAAATCCATAATAATCACAGAACTTGATCGTGTGATAAATAATTCCCTTTAAATTCGGATCCAGATACAGACGGTTTCTGCGGATCGAACGGTTCATGCGGAAACACGGCATCTGTCCCAGCAGGACGTCCGCGTAAGAAAGAAACAGCTCCTCTTCCTCCATATTCCACATTTCATCCTGTACGACCGACAGTTTCCGACCACCCGTACAGGTCAGATTTTCCACATCCATCTGGATATTGTCCCGGATCATATCCTCCAGAATGCCGCTGACCCGCACGCCCAGCACACCAATGTACGGCTCCGTGTTCATTTCCGGCGTAATAAAGGACTTGATAAAAGCGCGTTTATCAAACACTTTCCCGGAATATGCCTCATATGCCTTTTTAAGCATCCGGATCGTGCCCGCAAATTTCACTTTTTCACATTCATTATCATCATGCGGCAGATCCAGCATATATAAAAACTTACATTTTCCCGTGCTCTCCACGATATCGTAAACGCGCCGCATCGAATCGCAGCAGTTTACCAGCACCAGCTGCTCAACCTTTCCTTCCAGCACTGCCTGAATGACCGATTTTCCAAAGCCGCACAGATTTGCATGTGCAATTTGATCAGATTGTTCGAAATTTTCCGGCATTTCCTCCAAAACAGAACATTCTTCTCCAAACCCCCGGAACAGCTCGATCGGGGTGTACTTACAGACGTAATAAATCATGCGTGTTTCTCCTCCTTGCCCTTTTCCAGCATTTCCACAAACGCCTGAAGCCGCGTCGATACTTGACCGTCGCTGGTATTGGCGGGGTTGCAGCCGTCACCGTCGAGAATCATCGTCGGAAGTCCTGTCTTTTCTAAGGACTGCTTAATCAGGCTGGATGCACCAATCGTTCCCTTACAGCCCCAGTGGGCAAATAAAACAGCACCATCCGATTCCGTGATTCTGGCAAGTCGTTCCGCTTCCTCAATTCTCTGTTTCACACTGCCATTGTAAATGCAGTGGACCATTTTCTCTGCCATCGCCTCATACGGGTCTTCCGCATGCATCTCCTGAAAACCATCTGCGATGAAATCACAAGCGCGGATGTGCATTTTCTTACTATAATTAAAAATATCCTTAACCGGCTCCTGTAAAAATGGCATGATGTGCATCCAGATTACCGAAAGACCATCTCCCCTCGGTGACATCCGCACATCGCGCAGAAGTTTTTCCGTATAGGTAACCGCCGTCTCTGAGCCAGCCATCAGATGGCACATAAAAAGCGCATACAATTCATTCGTCAGAGAGGTCACTGGGTCATGCGCACACCGCAGGGCAAGCTGTTTTTTATAATTCGCTGCCGCTTTCCGGCTGTTATCTACCGCACTCCGCACTGTTTCCTCCGAAATCCGTCTGTCCGTCGTCTCCTCCAGAAACCGTTTTAATTTCCGCAGCTGATCCGCCACATACAGAACCGATTCCCGGTTTTTCTCATACGGAACATCAATATAAAAGCCTGGACATTCAAATTTATCCTTTAAATACGGAAACGTCATCATATTTCCATCACACGCAAGGTTCGTATAAATCATGCAGTTCGGTTTTGGCAGAATCCCCGTCA
Organism: Blautia faecis; assembly: GCF_027662325.1. Classification (NCBI taxonomy): domain Bacteria; kingdom Bacillati; phylum Bacillota; class Clostridia; order Lachnospirales; family Lachnospiraceae; genus Blautia; species Blautia faecis. The sequence goes on from NZ_JAQDKY010000030.1 coordinate 53,392, forward strand.
GCGCCGCCCCCAGAAACACCCTGTGGTACGAACACATCGTCTCCGGAAATCCTTCTTCCTCCGTTTTCCGAAGAAACGTCTGCTCACACTTCGTTCCCGCCATAAAACAGGACATCGCCTCCACTGAGTACGGCGTCAGCCCTGCCGCCATCACCAGCTCTCCCGGCACAAATATGCTGACCATCGCCGCATTCTCCGGTTCCGACAGCGACTGAATGATATTTTTCATAACCACCCGCGCCACATACTGTCCCGACGACGGCAGCCCCCGATCCGGCAAAAACTGAAGCTTCTTTTCCTGCAGGCGGTATCCCGCAAGAAGCAGCCGACGCGCTTTTTCCGGATCCTTAAGCGCCTGGCTGCTCACCCTATTTCCAAATTTTTCAATTACATCCATTGTTCTTTCTTCCATTCTTTTAAGTTCATTTTTCTGTCATATCGCCCTGATGCAGATGGATATAGTTCCGCGCCTTTGCAGGCAAACGGACATTCTTTATTATAGTCAGTTGGATGGGAATTGTAAATATATCGGATATGAATGAAAAGTCTAATCCCCCAGCTATGCTGGGGAGAATGGAATAAGTGGAGACGGTCCAAATGGACAATAGAAGTTTATCACATACCCGATGGAAATGCCAGTATCACATAGTATTTATACCGAAATACAGAAAAAGAATTCTGTATGGAAGATTAAGAGAAGATGTGAAGGAAATCATAAGTACATTATGCAAGTACCGAAAAGTGGATATTATAGCGGGTGCAGTATGTAAGGATCATGTAAATTTAAGCGTAGCAATTCCGCCGAAAGAAAGTATTTCAGATTTTATGGGATATTTAAAAGGGAAAAGCACGCTAATGATTTACGACAGACATCCAGAGTTGCAAAGCAAATGGGACAAAAGAGAAATGGAATATTAAAGTAGCTGTATTAATTCCATCAGTTTTATTTGGATTAATACATATTATAGGAATGGATTTTTCCATTATAACTAGCCTGTTGGTTCTTATTGTAGGAACAATGGTGGGAATAATGTTCTCAATGGTTGCTATTGAAAGTGGTTCTGTTTGGAACAGCGGAATTGTCCATTCACTTTGGAATATTTTAATTATTGGCGGCGGTTTATCAATAAGCGAAAAGGCAGATGAATATTCGGTTATGACATATGTACTTGATTCAAAAGACTTTGTTTTCACTGGTGGAGAATTTGGAATTGAATCATCAATTATTGCACTATTAGGTTATGTTATAGTTACTTTAGCAGCAATATGTATGATTAAGAAAAAAAGCAAAAGTGTAATAAGTATCAAAAAACAAAATCCAGTTTGTTGAACTGAATCCGAAAAGCATTAGGGCGCAGAGGAGATAGAATCCTTTGCGTAAAAGACTAACGAACATATTTAATGAAACATCGGAACCATCTTCTTTTTGTTGTCTACCTATAATAACGATTGGAGTAATCGATTATAGACACTGCAATCAAAAAAATCTGAAACTATATTTATCAGCATTACATAAAAGTGTGTAGATGCACATAAAATGGGAATACATATTGAAAATCAGGTCGTTCTGTGATAGAATCTCATTACTAAAAAGTGTGTAGATACACGGAAATGGGGAGTGTAACGATGGAGATTAAAAGAGACGCTTACCTACAGCAGCTGATCGAGCGAAAAGATAATGGAATGATAAAGGTGATTACCGGCATTCGTAGATGTGGCAAATCCTTTTTGCTGTTTACCATCTTTAAGAGATACTTACTGGAGAACGGCGTTGATGTTGATCATATTATTGAAATTGCATTGGATGGTATTGAGAACGAGGAATTAAGAGATCCCAAGGTATGCTTCAAGTACATCAAGGATGCCATGAAAGACGACGGGAAGTATTATCTCCTTTTGGATGAAGTGCAGTTCATGCCACGATTTGAGGAAGTGCTGAACAGCCTGCTCCGCATGAGCAATATTGATGTGTATGTCACCGGAAGTAATTCCAAGTTTCTGTCCAGCGACATTGTGACCGAGTTCCGTGGCAGAGGTGATGAGATTAGAATCTATCCTCTCTCCTTTGCAGAGTTTTATTCTGTCTATGACGGCGATTATGATGATGCCTGGGATGACTACATGATCTACGGAGGATTGCCGCAGATCGTAAGTTTCCAGAGCGAACGACAGAAAGCGGACTATCTGAAGAACATCTTTGCAAATGTCTATCTGAAGGATGTTATTGAAAGAAATAAGATTCAGAACGTGGATGAGATTGGGATTCTGGTTGATGTGCTTGCATCACCGACCAACCCTTCAAAGATTGCCAATACCTTTGCCAGTGAGCGCCAGATGATTTATGCTAATAAAACCATCTCCAAGCATATCGATCATTTGACAGATGCCTTTTTGATTTCCAAGGCAAGCCGATACGATATTAAGGG
>NZ_JAQDKY010000031.1:0-331 GCF_027662325.1 Blautia faecis
CTGTACTGGACATGACAAGAGAACGCATTATTGATTTTATTATATCGTGAGGAGGATATGAAAATGAGCGAAAACAATGATTATATTCAGTTATCACCACTTAAAAAAGACACACCGTCCGATGTGGTAGCATTTATGTGGGAGTACATAAAAGTACCGGAGGATTCAAGAGAAAAAGTTAAGAATCTGCTTAAAGATGCAAATGAAAATGGCGTAAAATTAAGTCATCAGGCACCAACACTGTATGATGTTGTCCCAAAAGAAGAAATTACTGAATTTGAAGAGCTTATGCGCAAAACCATAGCTGACATTGTATCAGAAGCCAGTAGCA